>JBKJRD010000086.1:0-6320 GCA_046594885.1 Methylotenera sp.
CCAAAACCAAGCGCAGCACGCCATGCGCTGCAGGATGCTGCGGGCCAAAGTTCATGGTGTAATTTCTAATTTCGGCCATTTGAATAACCTTTATCGTGATGTACACCTTCTTCACGAATCACACGCGGTACATTGTTACGCATCTCGATTGAAACTGGCTGGTAAATAACCCGTTGCTGTTCAGGGTCGTAACGCATTTCAACGTTACCAATCATCGGGAAATCTTTGCGGAAAGGATGACCTACAAAGCCATAGTCGGTTAAAAGCCTGCGTAAATCGGGATGATTTTCAAACATTAAACCATATAAATCAAAGGCTTCACGCTCAAACCAATTGGCTGCTGGCCATATTTCTACCAGCGTGGGTAATACAGGAAAGTCATCATCTTGTGCAAACACACGCAAGCGCACACGGTGATTTTTACTGACAGACAATAAATGCAAAACAACGGCATAGCGCGCGCCTTGCCATAAACCATCAGCATAATCGCTATAATCTACGCCACACAAATCGATCAATTGCTCAAATTTCAGTTCTACGTGGTCGCGCAATTTAGTGCAAATGGCAATGTAATTATCGGCTTTACATTCAATGGTAATTTCATCTAAGGCAATGTTTAATTGCGTGATTTGTTCACCTAGGGCAAGCTTAAGCTGAGCAGATAATTGATCGAGTTTGAGTGACATAGGATTTATCGGGCAATCGTATTGGTACGGCGTATTTTTTTCTGCAGCTGAATAATGCCGTACAACAAAGCCTCGGCCGTTGGCGGACAACCTGGCACATACACATCTACTGGCACAATACGGTCGCAACCGCGAACTACCGCATAAGAGTAATGATAATAGCCGCCACCATTGGCGCAGCTTCCCATTGAAATCACCCAACGTGGCTCAGCCATCTGGTCATACACTTTGCGTAAGGCTGGCGCCATTTTATTCACCAAGGTACCCGCTACAATCATCACGTCTGATTGTCTGGGGCTAGGCCTAAACACGATACCGAAGCGATCTAAATCGTAACGCGAAGCGCCTGCATGCATCATCTCAACTGCACAGCAAGCTAAACCAAAAGTCATCGGCCATAATGAACCAGTACGCGTGTAGTTAATCACGGTATCTAGCGTGGTGGTGACAAAACCTTTTTCTAAAACGCCTTCCAAGCTCATAGTGCATCCATTTGAAAATCACGTCTGGCGGCGTTGCTTATGCCTTGTCGTACTAATCGTACTGCCTGTGGCAAAGCGCCTTGCCAGCCACGATTTTGAAATGAATTCAAAAAGACAGTTAATCCCATTCCAGCGCGCCCTTCATCCACTCGTACACAAAGCCAACCACTAGCACGAATAAAAATAGCATCATGGCTAGAAAACCAGCCAAGCCGATTTCTTGCAACACAACTGCCCACGGGAATAAAAACGCGATTTCTAAATCGAACAAAATAAATAGAATGGCGACCAGATAATAACGCACATCAAACTTCATACGCGCATCTTCAAAGGCTTCAAACCCGCATTCATAGGGCGAATTTTTTTCGCTATCTGGCCTGCTGGGGGAAACGATTTTACCGATGACAAGTGGCCCAAGACCAACGGCCAAGCCCACTAAGATAAATAACAAGATTGGAAAGTAATTTTCCAGCACAGAAACTTCCTAACAAGGTTTGTAACAGGATTTTGATGGTTTAGCTTTTGACTTAACAATCAAACTTAACGCATTTTTTAGATTAACTTTTTTTATTTGTGTTTAATTTAATTAAATGGCGCTCTAAATTTTTTACTGGTGCCGACGGAGAGAATCTGAAAGCCACTCCGAAAACATCATATTAATCATATTATTCAATAACTTACACCACTTTGGTGCGCGTTTATGTATTTCACGACGTGCCACTAAGCCTGATCACTTAACACAGTCTCGAAGTGAGCATTATAAACTAAAGTTCTAAATAATGACCTGTCGTCTGACGTAAAATTTTCATGTAAGTTCGAGTCTCTATATTTAAGTTATCGTCAAATGTGCGATTACCTTCGTAGACTTGCAATATATGATTAGGTTTATTAAAGTAAGCAAACTTCAAAAGTTATTAAGTTATAAATTTCTTCTTTCATAGTGTTTAATAGTAGCCAAATATTTTGATATTATCGGAAATTGAATTAATTGATTTATATTGTTAATTATAAAATGGTTTTTTGAATTGTTAGGATTTGGTATGACACAAAAGGAACACTTTTTACCTGTTGGATGTAAAGAATGTAGAGATAAAACAAAACTGGGCATTGATTTTACGATGGCATTTCAGCCGATTGTCGATGTATCTAATAATTCCATTTTTGGTTACGAAGCATTGGTGAGGGGTGTTAATAATGAGGGAGCGCAATTCATACTATCGCAATTAAATGACAGCAATCGATACAGGTTTGATCAGGCGATTCGCGTTAAAGCGATTGATTTAGCAAAACGCTTAAATTTACAAGGCATGTTGAGCATTAACTTTATGCCTAATGCTGTTTATAGAGCAGAAACCTGCATTCGCGCCACCTTAGAGGCGGCTGCAGAGATGCAATTTCCCACTAATCGTATTATGTTTGAGGTGACCGAAGGCGAAAAAGTCATTGATAACGATCATTTATGCAATATTTTCAAAGAATATAAAAAGCACAACTTTACAACGGCTATTGACGATTTTGGTGCCGGTTATGCGGGCTTGAATTTACTGGCCGATTGGCAACCCGATATCATTAAACTTGATATGTCTTTAACGCGAAACGTTAACAGCGACCGCGTGCGACGTGCTTTGGTTTTTGGAATTATCTCAATCTGCAAAGAGCTGGATATTAAAGTGATAGCTGAGGGAATTGAAACAATTGAAGAGTGTTTAACCTTGGTGGATGAAGGGGTGACCTTGTTTCAAGGCTATCTTTTTGCCAGGCCTGGTTTTGAAAGTTTACCGATTGTGAATGCTGAAGTTTGGCCCATGGTTAAAAACCGCCGCACAAAAGACCGCCGTTAAAGGACTAGCAACTGTAGCTTTTCTACTCTAAATGCATGGCCGATTACACCCCATCGCCTTGTAATGTATCCAATATGACAAATGCCTTTGTAAGCTCCCATAACCAAACCATAAGCATTGATGATGGCTTAATGTCGATAGATGACGTAATTAATATTGTTGAAAATTTAGTCAGAATTTCGCTTTCCGATGATGCTAATTATCAAGCTTTTATTAAGCGCGGCGCTGATTTTGTCATGCAAATTTTAGCCGATGGTCAGCCTGTTTATGGTATTAATACTGGCTTAGGCGATTCTTGCGAAGTAATTATCCCAGATGATTTAGCATTGGCCCTTTCTAGGAATTTATACACCTATCATGGCTGCGGCTTAGGCCAGCAGTTCACCAACAAACAAGTTAGAGCCATTATGGCGGTGCGTATTACATCTTTGGCTAAAGGGTATTCTGGCGTGAGGCCGTTATTGTTGCAGCAATTAGTGGCTTTTTTAAATAACGACATTAGCCCAATCATTCCATCAGAAGGCTCAGTTGGGGCCAGCGGTGATTTAACCCCGTTGTCGTATTTGGCAGCAACGCTATGTGGTGAGCGCGAAGTGATGTATCAACAGCAGCGTATGCAAGCGCAAACGGCATTAAGTTTATCAGGCTTGCAGCCGCTAACGCTGCAGCCAAAAGAGGCGCTAGCGTTGATGAACGGTACCTCTGTGATGACTGCCCTTGCCTGCGAAGCATATAAAAGAGCGCAATATCTAGTGCAGCTTGCCACCAGAATTACATCTATGGCATCTTATTCGCTAGATGGTAACGCTAAGCATTTTGACGAATTTTTATTCTCACTAAAACCACATGCCGGCCAACAGTGTGTGGCTAAATGGATACGCGAAGATTTGATTATTGATGACTATATTAATAGTAGTCGCATTCAAGATCGCTATTCAATCCGGTGTGCGCCGCATATTATTGGGGTGCTGGCCGATGCGCTACAATGGATGAAAACCGACATTGAGCATGAATTAAATAGCGTTAACGATAATCCCATTATTGATGCCGAAAATAAAAAAATCCTTCACGGCGGTCATTTTTACGGCGGCCATATTGCTTTTGTGATGGATAGCTTGAAAAATCAAGTGGCGAATATGGCCGATATGCTTGATAGACAATTGGCCTTGTTAGTAGACACTCGATACAGCAATGGTTTGCCTGCTAATCTGTCTGGGTGTAATGGCGCAACCAGTGCCATTAATCACGGCTTAAAAGGCTTGCAGATTAGCGTAAGCGCTTGGACGGCAGAAGCCTTAAAGCTAACTATGCCGGCTTCCGTTTTTTCACGCTCTACCGAATGCCATAACCAAGACAAAGTAAGCATGGGCACCATTGCCAGCCGCGATTGCTTACGCGTTTTACAGCTAACCGAGCAAGTGGCCGCCGCCATGTTAATCGCCGTGCATCAGGGCGTGCTACTAAGATTGCAATGCCCACAAAAAGCCACACTGCACGCTAATTTGCACAATATGCTGCAATCGTTGTCACCACATATTGCCTTTATTGAAGAAGATCGCGCCTTACAGCCGGATTTAGAAAAGTTGATTGTTCAAATACAGCAACGTGCTTGGCCGTTATATTCTTAAATATTCAACACATGATTAAGCCATGGTTTAACTATCCGCCGCAATTACAAAGTTATGTGATGGATTTGATATTGGCTGAGCTTTCCAGCTTACGCCAAGGTATGCAATCACCCGCTTTTAGCGCACCCAATATAACATTGGATGAATCAGGTTTAAATGCCGATTCGTTAGAAATCATGGCCTTATCCATCGCTTTATCGCGTAGCATTCATTTAGAAAATAGTGAAACTGACGATAATCTATTCAATAAAGCTTGGCTGGCCGATTGGATAGCCATTTCACTTAAAAACTTAACTCATTCATCGGCACAAATTTCATTTAAATCGTCTGGCAGCGTGGGCTTAAAAAAATACCACACTCATTCGCTGGCGCTGCTAGAGCAAGAGGCCGAATTTTTAGGCCAATTATTTAAAGGCCGCAAACGCATTTTAAGAGCCGTGCCATCGCATCATATTTATGGCTTTATTTTTACCGTTTTGCTGCCGCGCTATTTGGGCGATTCCGTTGAAGTGATTGATTTGTGCGGCTTATCCTTTAATAGAATCCAAACTTCATTACAACCGGGCGATTTGATGATTGCTTACCCCGAATTTTGGCAGTTTTGCGATGAATCCAACATGCATTTTGCAAGCGATATTATTGGTATCAATTCATCTGGCCCTTGCCCAGAGCAGGTTGGAGTTAATCTGCTTGATAAAGGCTTATCTGGATTTTATGAAATATATGGTGCATCCGAAACGGCTGGCATAGGTTGGAAAAGTCATTCTTTATCCGCTTATAACTTATTCCCATTTTGGCAAAAAATCGAATCAACCACCAAAATTAATCGCAAGCTTGAGGATGGGCATTTTAAAACTTACCGATTGCAAGATAATTTAGAGTGGATTTCTCCAACTCAATTTAGCTTAAAAGGCCGCAAAGATGAAGTAGTACAAGTGGGCGGCATCAATGTTTCATTAGCGCTAGTGCGCGAAAAATTGATGAAGCACACTTTAATAAAAGAGGCAGCAGTGAGAATGATGCGGCCTGAAGAAGGTGCGAGATTAAAAGCGTTTATTGTGCTGAAAGAAGTTGATATAAATAATGCTGAGCAAGACGATTTGCACATTCAGTTTATTCATAAGGAAATTGAGCACTACATAAACCAAAACTTTAGTACCGCTGAACGCCCAAAATCCATTACCTACGGCTGCGAATTACCCCTTAATAAGATGGGCAAAAGCAACGATTGGCTTATTTAAAAACCTTTAATTAACCGATTGCGCAGCAGTGGTCACGCGATTTCGGCCTTGATGTTTAGACACATATAATGCATCGTCCGCTAGTTTTAGTAGCATATCCACACCCGTCACGTGTTCATCCACCGCACTTACGCCAATGCTTACAGTATAGCGAATCACATGTCCGTTGACTTCAAATTCAGAGTCCGCAATAGTTGCTCTAATGCGCTCTGCAATTTTTACCGCGCCTTCAAGATCAGTCGAAGGTAACAGCGCTCCAAATTCTTCGCCACCAAGCCTTGCGACTAAATCCATTGTTCTAACGCTATCTTGTAGAATTTTGGATAAATGTTTAAGCACCTCATCGCCCGTCGCATGGCCATACGTATCGTTTACTTTTTTAAAGTGGTCGGCATCAATCGCTAATAATGATAATGGCCGTGGTCTTTTATTCCAGCGCTCA
>JBKJRD010000053.1:0-7532 GCA_046594885.1 Methylotenera sp.
GTTTTAATATTAAATTGTCGAATTTGCAACTCACTATTTCAAGACTTCAAACGTGAAAGTTAATAGCCTTTAAAGCTACCATTTTATTTCCATAAACTATAAAAAGAAATCTGCTGACACGAAAAATAAATAATTTCTAATTTTTGATAAATTAAGTTGTATCAATTTTATTGGGTACGTTTGTGGGTACGAGCATTTTTCACAACTTTTAAAATGGCTTAAATATTGGCTTGTATAGATTTGTTTGATTGACCCCAGCACCATTAAAATGTTTTAAGTAGCATATTTAAGTAGCATAAGTGTGATTGGTTTTATGGCACGCCTCAGTACACGGTTATGCTTCGATTTTACTAACGGTACAAATATGCTTACAGTTAACTATTGGTAAGGTTAAGCTTAAGAACGATATTAACAGTATGTAATCACATGATTATATTTATTTGTATTCATAGTTTGATTTTTGTTAAATGGCCTCATGGTAATCAATAAAACTAAATGGATAACTTATGTTGTTGCATTCTGCTTCGCAATTCTGCAAGCACTGCAACCTTTTATTCATGGTCATTTAGATGATGAGCATCCTATTCAACATACCGGTTTTCATGTGGGTGATGAGTTTGAAGAGGCTGTTGTTAACCATGTGGTAGCTGAACACGCAAACGCTAAGCATACAATCAAATTAATTCCGCACTCTTCACATACAGTAGCAGTTGCCTCTGGTATTAAACAAGATATTGAGCCTGTACTTACGCCTGAAATAGTTGGTTTAATGTTAGTTGCGATATTTCTTGCAATCAACTTACCAGTATTCACTGTTAGTTTTTCACGATTTAGCAATTTCCCCTCCCAGTCTTTAAGACGACGACTCCCCGCACCACGCGCTCCACCACAATACTAACTTCCCACGCTGAACCATTACGCGGCATCACTGCGTTGATGGTTTATTTAAGTGTATTTAGTTTGTGGAGAGCACCATGTGTTTTTTTACGCAATTTCTATGGCAGTTATTTTTACGCCAACAATGCCTTCGACTAGGTTTTAAAAATCTTTTTTTACCGCTCTTGTTCATTAGTGCAAGTCAATTATCTGCAATCGCAGCTGATGCAGTTTCATCTGCTAACAAGATTACTTTGCAGCAAGCTCTCCAGCTCGCTTTTAATTCCAATCCTGCGCTATCTGTGGTTTTACGTGAGCGTGAAGCCATTGCTGGTCTGAAAACACAAGCTGCGGTAAGGCCTAATCCTTCCTTATTCACTTCTGTACAAGATACCAGAAGTGCGAATAGACAAACGACATTGCAACTCAGTCAAGAAATTGAGCTTGGCAACAAGCGTGGGGCACGTATTGAGGCGGCAGATGCTTTTTACAGCAAAGCAACGGCTGAGCTTGAAAACCAACAAGCTAAGATACATGCTAACGTCATTGCCGCATTTTATGAGGTACTGGCCGCGCAAGAGCGCTCTAGCCTAGCGAAATCGTCTCTGGAAATTGCCAGCCTTGCATTAGATGCGGCAGCTAAACGGGTTAAGGCTGGCAAAAGCGCTCCTGTAGAAGAAACTAAATCAAGGATTGCAAAAACATCTGCAAAAATAGAACTCAGACAAGCAAGCAGTCAGCTAAACAGTAGTCGTTCAAGGCTTTCTGCATTGTGGGGAAACGCTTCACCTAGTTTTGAAAGTGCAGATGGAGACATAGCAATTATTCCAATCACAGGGGATTTAAATACTTTATCTACAATGCTAGTCAATGCACCTGCAGTTAAAGTGGCTGGTATTGAAGTGCAAGCGCGCGAAATGATGACAAAAGTTGAGCGCACTAAGGCAACGCCCAATATTACACTCAGCGCTGGCTTCATCAACAACCAAGAGCTTGGTGGCATCAATCAGGCACTAATCGGTTTTAGCGTGCCAATTCCAATCTTTGATCGTAATCAAGGTAGCCTTCAAGAGGCGGTGAGTCGCAAATATAAAGCGGAAGATGCGTTGGTCGCATTAAAAAATCAATTGTCATCTCATTTAACCAACCAATATGAGCGACTTAATGCTGCTAGAGAAGCTTCTACATCACTTAAGTCAGAAATACTACCCAGCGCTCAAAGTGCATTCGACGCAGCCAGCAAAGGATACAGCGCTGGTAAATTTAATTTCTTAGACGTGCTAGATGCACAGCGCACGTTATTTCAAGCAAAAACACAATATGTCCAAGCGTTATTAGAGGCTCACCTAGCGATAGCTGAAATTGAACGTATCCTGGGTAATGTCATTTGGGGTGATGTCATTTCACATCAAGATTATTAGGAGCTGAGCATGAATACAAACCCAATAGATTTTAACAAATATAAAAGTAAACAATGGATTACCATTGCCGTTGTCATTGCAATTGGTGCCTTCCTTGCAGTATTGATACTTAACACTGTAAAACCAACAATAACTGATGATGCATATCAACACAGTCAAATCGAAATGCCAGTAAGTGCTGATGAACGACCAAAACATGGTGAGGCAGGACATCATCATAAAAAAGATCACTTACCTCAAACAAATATGACGGCAGAAGATGATCACCAACATGAAGCGCAACCGCAAGAAATAGCAAAAGGTCCACACGGTGGAAAGCTTTTTAGCCAAGATGGTTATGAGTTAGAGGTGACTATCTTTGAGCAAAATACGCCGCCTGAATTTAGGCTATATCTCTATCAAGATGGTAAGCCATTAGATCCTGCATCATCAAGTGTTAGCATCTTGCTAGAACGACTTGGCAGCGAGCCACAGCTATTGAGCTTTAGCAAAGAAAGGGATTACTTAAAAGGAAATACTATTGTTGAAGAACCACATTCTTTTACTATAAAAATTACCGCAAAACATCAAGGTAAAACGGTTCAGTTTAGCTATGAGCAAGCAGAAGCCAGAGTTGAAATCTCGCAAGAGCAAGTGTTGCATAACAGCATCGAAATCTTGACATCTGGCCCAGCGAAAATCAAAAGTACTTTGCAGCTTCAAGGTGAAATCAAACTTAATGCGGATAAAAGCGTGCATATTGTGCCGCGTGTTGGCGGCATTGTAGAGTCAGTTTCAGCTAACGCAGGTGATAAAGTGCGTAAAGGACAGGTGCTTGCCACCATTTCTAGTCAATTAGTCGCCGAGATGCGTAGCGATTTATTAGCCTCACAAAAAAGAACCAACTTAGCACGCACGACTTACGCACGTGAAAAACAGCTCTGGGAAGAAAAAGTTTCTGCAGAGCAAGATTACTTACAGGCCAAACATGATTTGGCTGAAGCAGAAATAAACACTGCCCGCATACAACAAAAATTGAGCGCTATAGGGGCTAGCGTCAATGGTCAAACCCGTTTTGAGATACGTTCACCCATTGATGGCGTCATCATTAATAAACAGATTAGCCAAGGCCAAGTGGTGAGTGAAATCGACAACCTTTTTGATGTGGCTGATTTATCTACAGTGTGGGTGGAAATGATGATTTATGCTAAAGATTTAAAAACAGTGAAATCTGGTCAAAAAGTGACTATTAAAGCCACTGCTTTTCAACAACAAGCAACAGGTACGATTGCCTACATTGGGGCGTTAGTTGGTGAGCAATCACGCACTGCAATGGCGCGAGTGGTTCTTAATAACGTTACAAGTGCTTGGTTACCAGGCTTGCCAGTCAATGTAGATTTGGTTTCTGAAGAAGTGAACGTGCCAATAGCAGTTTCACTCGAGGGCATTCAAACGTTACGCGATTGGTCAGTCGTATTTGGTCGTTATGGCGATTATTTTGAAGCAAGACCGTTAACATTAGGTCGTCGCGATGATCAATATGTTGAAGTGTTAGCAGGCTTGAAAGCTGGTGAGCAATACGCAGCTGGCAACAGTTTCTTAATTAAGGCGGATATTGCTAAAGTGGGAGCAACACATGACCACTAAAACTAATATTCACATTATTGAGGACAATGACGATGTTTGATAGACTCATCCGCTTTTCTATTCGTCAGCGCTGGTTAGTTATGCTCATTGTGTTCGGCATTGCGGTGCTTGGTGTGTTTAGCTATAAAAAGCTACCCATTGATGCTGTGCCAGACATTACAAATGTACAAGTACAAATCAATACGTCTGCACCAGGATATGCGCCATTAGAAACTGAGCAACGTATTACATACCCGATTGAAACAGTGATGGCGGGCTTGTCAAGGTTAGAGCAGACGCGCTCCATTTCACGTTATGGCTTATCGCAAGTAACAGTTGTTTTTGAAGAAGGCACCGATATTTACTTTGCTCGTCAATTGGTCAATGAGCGTATTGGCCAGGCTAAAGAAAAACTACCAGTAGGTATCTTGCCAGAAATGGGACCAACCTCTACAGGCTTGGGTGAGATTTTTATGTGGACGGTAGAGGCTAGACAAGGTGCTTTAAAAGTGGATGGCACGCCATACACGCCGATGGATTTACGTGAAGTGCAGGATTGGATTATTAAGCCTCAGCTGCGCAATGTGCCAGGCGTGAATGAGATTAATACCGTAGGTGGTTATGTAAAGCAGTACCAAATTGCGCCACATGCAGATCGTTTAATGGCAAGAGGTTTGTCGCTGAATGATTTAGTGAATGCACTAGAAAACAATAACGCCAATATGGGGGCAGGCTATATTGAAAAATCTGGCGAGCAATATCTTATCCGTGTGCCTGGACAAGTAAGCAATATTGAGGACATTGGCAACATCGTGGTAGATACCAAAGCTGGCGCACCCGTTCGCATACAAGATGTTGCTGATGTCATAATTGGTAGCAAGCCGCGTAGTGGTGCGGCTACTGAGAATGGTGAAGAAGTAGTGCTAGGCACAGTCTTTATGCTTACTGGTGAAAATAGCCGCACTGTTTCTGCTGCGGTTGAAAAAAAGCTGATTCAAATTAACCAATCGTTACCCGCTGGTATTGTTGCCAATACAGTGTACGACCGCACCATTTTAATTGACAAGGCGATTAACACGGTAAAAAGCAATCTGCTGGAAGGGGCTTTATTGGTGATTGCCGTATTGTTTATGTTTTTAGGCAATATACGTGCTGCTATCATCACCACGTTAGTGATTCCGTTAGCCATGCTGTTTACATTTACGGGCATGGCAAGTGGTCGCGTCAGTGCCAATTTAATGAGTTTGGGCGCGCTGGATTTCGGCATTATTATTGATGGCGCAGTGGTGATTGTGGAGAACTGTATGCGCCGACTCGCGCATGCGCAATCAAATCTTGGTAGACCGTTAAATCGCAGTGAGCGTTTTGATGAAGTCTTTACCGCCGCCCAAGAAGCACGTAAGCCTCTAATCTACGGTCAGCTTATTATCATGGCGGTGTATTTACCTATCTTCGCGCTTGACGGTGTTGAAGGCAAAATGTTTCACCCGATGGCTTTTACAGTGGTCATTGCACTCATTGGCGCGATGCTACTTTCAGTGACATTTATTCCAGCAGCAGTTGCGCTGTTTATTAATGGTAATGTTGAAGAAAAAGAGCAACTATTAATCAGTTGGGTTAGAAAAGGCTATCTTCCAACTTTTAAATGGGTCATGCTGAATAAAGCGCTGGTGTTAACTATTGCTGTCATTTCAGTCGTTTTAAGTGGTTTACTGGCAAGTCGTATGGGCAGCGAGTTTGTCCCCAGCTTAAATGAGGGCGATATTGCACTACACGCATTACGTATTCCAGGCACTAGTTTGACCCAAGCTGTGGAGATGCAAAAAGAGCTAGAACGAACGGTTAAAGGCTTTCCGCAAGTTGATAGAATCTTCGCTAAGTTAGGGACTGCTGAAATTGCGACTGACCCTATGCCACCCAGTGTTGCTGATAATTTTATTATGCTCAAGCCAAAGTCTGAGTGGCCAGATTCAAATTTAAGTAAAAATGATTTAATCACTCAAATACAAACAGCAGTGTCTCAAGTGCCAGGTAATAACTATGAATTTACCCAGCCGATTCAAATGCGCTTTAACGAGCTTATCTCAGGGGTGCGTAGCGATGTAGTGGTTAAAGTATTTGGTGACGATATGGCGACAATGAATGCCACTGCTGAAGAGATTTCAAAAATCCTATCAAGCATTCAAGGTGGTGAAGATGTAAAGGTAGAGCAAACTACAGGTTTGCCAATTCTCACAGTCAATATTGATCGCCAAAAAATAGCGCGATTAGGCGTGAATGTTGCTGATGTGCAAGAGACTATTTCTATTGCCATGAATGGACGCGAAACGGGCACACTATTTCAAGGCGATAAACGTTTTGAAATAGTGGTACGTTTGCATGAAGAAACGCGCGGCGATATTGAGGCTTTTAAACGCTTACCGATTAAAATTGCAAGTAGCGATAATAGGCCCAATTATTTGCAACTTGGTGAAGTAGCTAATATTGAGATTGCACCAGGCGCCAACCAATTTAGTCGCGAAAATGGTAAACGTAATGTAGTTATTACGGCTAACGTGCGCGACCGTGACATCGGCTCTTATGTTGGAGAAGCACAGCAATTAATCCAGCAATCCGTAAAGATACCCGCTGGATATTGGGTGGAATGGGGCGGTACATTTGAGCAATTGCAGTCTGCCAGTAAACGTTTGCAAATAGTGGTTCCGCTGGCATTATTATTGGTATTTATTTTGTTATACGCCATGTTCAACAATATAAAAGATGGCTTAATTGTATTTACGGGCATTCCATTTGCGTTAACAGGTGGCGTGCTCATGTTGTGGTTACGTGATATTCCACTTTCCATTTCTGCAGGGGTTGGCTTTATTGCGCTATCTGGGGTGGCGGTACTTAACGGCTTAGTTATGATCAGTTTTATTAGGCAATTGTTGGCAGAAGGTAAGCCGCTAGATGTTGCCATAGAACAGGGTTCAATGAGCCGCTTAAGACCAATTATGATTACTGCGCTAGTGGCTTCACTTGGATTTGTGCCAATGGCGATTGCAACAGGAACAGGTGCCGAGGTGCAACGCCCTTTAGCAACGGTGGTGATTGGTGGAATATGTTCTTCTACCTTGCTCACATTACTGGTATTGCCAGTACTTTACAGATTAATTTATTCAGAAAATAGCGTTAAGTTAGCTTAATGTAAACAAGTTTTTTGTTAAAAAGAAAGTTGTCCCGAAAGATACCAAGCGCTTTGATTTTCTTTGCTGGCAATATCACCCAAATCAATATAAGCCGCGGTTAAAGATAGATTTTTGACAGGAAACCAAGCGATAAATACATCTTTTGCGTCATTTTCTTTAAAGCTACTTAGGTTGCTTGGTCTAGCGCGATATTCAGCGCCAATTAACAGATTATCCGTGAGCATTAATGCAGCCGACGCTGCGGGCTGCAGTTGATAGTTATTATTTTTGTCGCCGCCAAAACCCAACAAGCCAAATTGATTGGCTTTTGTTGCTTGTAAAGTGGCGTTCAGTAACAAGTTTCGACCATAAATTGCGCCTAAATAAAGCTTGGTTGCCGAAATATAAACATCAACGCCTGTGGCGCTTTCAGCGCCAAGTGCTTTAGGTACTTTGTTAAAAT
>JBKJRD010000066.1:0-3646 GCA_046594885.1 Methylotenera sp.
CTATCAGCCCTGCCCCCATCAAAGCCGCGAGTGCAACGCATGCCAACAATAATCTTTGGTGTTTGGGTTTCAAGGTCGCTGCCTCAAATCCGAGGCGCTGGCCGATGATTTGAGGCAGCAACCTTGAAACCCAAACACCAAAGATTATTGTTGGCATGCGTTGCACTCGCGGCTTTGATGGGGGCAGGGCTGATAGCCGCATCCGCGCTGAAAAACGAAGCGTCGTATTTTTATACGCCGTCGACGTTGGCCAAGGCAAAGGTTGCGCCGGGCAAGGCAGTTAGGCTGGGTGGCATGGTTAAGCCGGGCTCGATAACGCGCGGCGTCGACGGGCTGACCGTCCGCTTTGTGGTTCAGGACCGCGATGCTGAATTGCCCGTCAGTTATAAGGGCATAACGCCTGACTTGTTTGTCGAAGGCTCGGGTGTCGTGGCTGATGGCAGAATAGCACGCAACGGCAGTTTCGTCGCCGACAGCCTGCTGGCAAAACACGACGAGAATTATGTACCCCGCGAACTGGCAGACATCGACATGACGAAGGCTACGGCAACCAAGGATAGCCTAAGCCAATGATCGCAGAGGCAGGCTTGGCGGCATTATGGCTGGCGGCGGCGATGGCATTGCTGCAACTGATTGGTGGGTTCGCGCTTATGAGCGCTAAAGGTGCCGAACTCACACGGCTCGTCAAACCCGCCGCCATCATCCAAGGCATATTATGCGCCATCGCCTTCGCTGCTTTGATGCGGCTGTTCTGGGTAACCGACCTTTCAGTGCTGCTCGTCGCCAGCAACAGTCATATCGACAAACCGGCGATCTTCAAACTGGCGGCGACTTGGGGGAATCACGAGGGCTCGATGTTGCTCTGGGTTGCCGTGTTGGCGCTATCGGGTGCGGCGATTGCGCTGTTTGAAAAACGTCTCGATCGCTCGACCTTGCTCGCGACTTTGGCGGTCCAAGGCTTGCTGGCACTCGGCTTTTTTGCGTTTCTGTTGTTTGCCTCCAACCCGTTCGAGCGCATCAATCCGGCCCCTGCGAGCGGTGCGGGGCTCAATCCGTTGTTGCAGGATGTGGGCCTCGCCTTTCATCCGCCAACGCTCTATTTCGGCTATGTAGGGCTGTCGGTCGCATTCTCTTTCGCGGTCGGCGCATTACTCACCGGCAAAGTCGGTCCGGCTTTTGCCCGTGCGATGCGGCCTTGGGTATTGCTGGCGTGGATATTTCTGACACTGGGGATAACTGCTGGCAGCTATTGGGCCTATTACGAACTCGGCTGGGGCGGCTGGTGGTTTTGGGATCCGGTCGAGAATGCCTCGCTGATGCCTTGGCTAGCGGCGACCGCACTGCTTCATTCGGTGAGCGTTCTTGCCACCCCTAATGCACTACGCGCCTGGACAGTAATGCTCGCACTGGTTGCCTTCGCAATGTCGATGGCTGGCACCTTCCTCGTTCGCTCGGGCATCCTGACCAGCGTTCACGCCTTTGCCGTCGATCCAGAACGCGGCGCGTTCATCCTTGCTCTGCTTTTGCTTTACGTCGGCGGCGCATTCGTGCTTTTCGCGCTTCGCATCGGCAGCGTCAAACAAGGCGAGCCCTTCGGTCTGTTCAGCCGCGAAGGCGCGATTGTTGCCAACAATATCCTGCTGAGTACAATCCTCGGCGTAGTGTTGATCGGAACGCTCTATCCACTGCTAGCGGAGGCGATGGGTGACAGGATTTCTGTAGGTCCACCCTATTTTAACAAGGCGACGGTGCCAATCGCGCTGCTCATCATGCTGGCGTTGTTGGTCGGACCGATGCTCAGGTGGCGGCACGATGAACCGGTGCGGCTAACCGGTCGAACCTCATTTCCGATCCTGATCGGCGTTGCGGTCACTATAATCTTGGGCGTTATGTCACCCTCGGCCGGGCTATTCTCGATTATCGGGCTTGGTCTAGCCGCAGCCTTGGCGATTGCCGCGTGGTTGCCCTTATGGGGCCGAAACCTGCTCCGCACCCCGCTGCCGATTTACGGCATGGTCATTGCGCATTTCGGGTTAGCGGTCAGCGTCGCTGGCATGGCGTCCGAGTCCGGATTTTCGTCAGAAACGCTCGCGGCGATGGCACCCGGCGAAAAGCGTAATGTCGCTGGCTGGACGGTGAAGCTCGACGATGTACGTCCAGCCGTCGGCGAAAACTGGGTCGCAATCGAGGGACAAATGACCGCAACCCGCCGCTCCGAAAGCCATGTCCTTATTCCTCAGTCGCGGCAGTTTTTTACCCCCGAAATGCAGACAAGCGAAGCGGCATTGCTAACGCGGTGGGACGGTCAACTTTACGCTGTAATCGCACAGCCAGCAGGCGGAACCGACCAGCGCTGGCAGGTGCGATTATGGTGGAAGCCGTTTGTCACGTTAATCTGGGTCGGCGGAATATTGGTCGCATTGGGAGGAGCGCTGGCTCTGTTTGGCAGGATGCTTCGGCGACCGAAGAAGCTGGCGAAAAACCCCTGGGGGTCCCAATGACCGGTCGTTCACCTCCGGTGGCCTTCGGCTCGACACGCTCAGGATTGCTCCTTTGGCTTCCGCTGGCCGTCGTCGCGTTCATCGGTGGCTGGTTCATTTACGGGCTGACAGCGCCAAAGGACAACAACGTTTATTCGGCTATGGTCGGCCAGAAGCTACCCGGTTTCGCATTGCCAGCGGCTACGGCTGGCGTCACCGGCCTGTCGAACACCGACTTGGCCGACGGCAAACCACGTCTGCTCAATATTTTTGCTAGTTGGTGCATCCCTTGCAAAGCAGAGGCACCTCAGCTCGAGGCACTGAAGGCGGCGGGGGCAGAAATTGACGCCATCGCTATCCGAGACAAGCCCGAAGATGTTGCGGCATTCCTTGCCGAATTCGGCAACCCGTTCCGCCGGATCGGCGCGGATAACGAGATGGCGGTGCAACTGGCTTTGGGCTCGTCGGGGGTTCCCGAAACTTATGTGATCGGTGGCGACGGGACGATTTTGCATCAACATATCGGCGACATCCGCGCTGATGATGTCCCGATGTTGCTTGAGCGATTGAGAGATGCGAAGTGAAATTGCTCGCATACATCGCGTTTGGCCTAATAGCGGCTTCGCCAGTGGCCGCCCAAGACGCTCCACTCGCGCCAATGGCCAACGAACAACTCGCAGACCCGAGCAAGGAGGCTAACGCGACGAATTTAATGGAAACGCTCCGCTGCATCCAGTGTCAGGGCCAATCCATAGCGGACAGCGACGCCCCGATTGCAGCTGCTATGCGCGCTGAAGTACGGCAACGAGTCGGCAAGGGCGAAAGCACCGCCAGCATTCGAAACCTGATGATTCAGCGCTACGGCGAGTGGGTTAGTTTCGAACCAAAGGCCGACGGTGGCGGGCTACTATTGTGGCTTGCACCGCTGATTATCTTGATGGAAGCTGTCTTCGCCTCCCGAACATTATTCAGGAAACCGCGATGAGCGGCTGGGTGGCCCTAGGGCTACTGGCGCTGGCAAGTCTTGCCGGAATGATCTTGATCGGGAAGCTCTCGCGCGGGCTGTGGCAGGTTGCTGCTGCCGCAATTGTTTTGGCGATGACCGGCTATGCGTTGCAGGGGCGGCCCGCCTTACCGGCCTCGCTTGCAAAGCCGATTGAGGCAAA
>JBKJRD010000013.1:0-53060 GCA_046594885.1 Methylotenera sp.
TAGCAATCCCTTTAGAGCTTGCACAGGCTTATTAGCCGCAATCATTAAATATTGCCCGTCTTGTGTTTCTACAAACTCAATCCTGCTGCCCATTTTTAATCCTAATGAAATTCTGACGGGTGCAGGAATAGTGATTTGTCCTTTAGAGGTAAGCGTTGCGGCAACCATAAATTCCTTTCAATAGTAATTAAACCTTACTTTATAGTAAGATAAAAAATCAGTCAAGTTTAATGAGTGCAATTGAAATATAAAAGTGAATGACGGCGTTGTATCGAATATTGTTACATTAATCCCGTTAAGCATGGTTTGGTTAAACAGTTGCAGATTGGCAATACTCCAGTTTTCATCGCGATGTAAAACGCGGTATTTTTCCAAGCAATTGGGCAGGGCATAATGTGGTGGATATACAAAATGGATAGGGCGAACCATCATTAGCAGTATCAAATCAATTTATGTAGCCTCGATGTAATCAAGGAAAACGGTAGCGCACAAAGTAAACCCCGCAAAGTCAGTAGCCTCGATGTAAATCGAGGATATAGATTAATGATGACGCACAAAACAAAACCCCCGCAAAGAGCAGGGGTTTTTTGTTACATTGTGAACCTCGATTTCATTTCATTGCATCGAGGCTACGCTTGCTTAACACTATTTTTTACTTAAAATGCACAGATGTAAAAAAGCCCTTCATTTGAAGGGCTTTTTTAGTGTTACTCAAGCCAGATAATTAAGCACCATCACAAACGTTTACTGAACCAACATATTTTTGTAAAGCAGTTGCAGCACAAGACCACGCGCCAGTTGTAGCATTGCGTGTTAACGTAATGGTAGTAGTAGCTACCGTTGACGGGCCACCAACGACTGTTGCTACCAAGTTTGTTGTACCGTTAGTTGTAATTGTTGTGTTATTGTTTGTCGCTTGAATGCCGATACCACCTGCTGATGAATCGTTACCAAATATGGGTGTTAAATTGTCAGATAGTGCTAATTCGAAACCAGTTTTACCAGCAGCCACTTCAGACAATGCGGTAGCAAATTTAGCTTTTGCAACATAATCTTGATAGCTAGGAATTGCTACTGCCGCCAAAATACCGATAATTGCTACGACAATCATTAATTCGATTAAGGTAAAACCTTTTTGAGCGTTCATTTTTACAGAAGACATATTCATCATTATTTCCTTTACATAGTTTTAAAATATAAGTTGCTTACAGCCAATAATCGAACACTTTGTTGTTTGGATTACCAGTGCTTGAAAGAGTACAAGCAACAGCTGTGCCAGTTATTATTGTTTTCTCAATTTTTGTAAAATAGGCGTTAAAACTAAGGCTATATTAAATATAAAAGCTAAATCAAATCGACCAAATTCGTATATTCACTGAGTATTTTATCGTTAGTAATCAATCGCATAGGTTCAGTAGTCGCTTGGGCGATTAATAAGCGATCAAAAGGGTCTTTATGTAAATGCGGTAAAGTTAATAGCGCTTGCGTATGCAGCCCTAAAACAGGTAAATCAATATAACCACTATCAGCTGCTGCTTGTCTGATTGATGCTAAATCGAGGTTTATTTTGCTAATGCCAATTTTAATTGCCAGCTCCCACCAAGAGGCGATGCTTACATAAACCTCTGATTCATTTGATAAAATTCGACTTTTAATCGGCTGAATTTGTGGCGAATCTGCCAGCAACCATAACAATACATGCGTATCGAGCAAAATGCGCGTCATGATTATACGCCTTCAAAACTATTGATAATGTCTGCGGGTAACGCATCATTGAAATTGTCGGGTATCTCTATTTTGCCTGCGAGTAAACCCACTTTTTTGGTTGGTTTTAATGGACTATTGACTGCCACTAACATGGCTTCAGCATGGCCATAAGCGCCTATTAATAAGGTTTCACCCTTGGCGGCACGCTTAACTAGGCTAGACAAACTGCTTTTTGCTTGATGCATTGGTATCACTTGCATAGCTATCTTTCAATCATTAAATAGTAACAATCAATATTAGCTAAGTCTTAGCCCGACTGCAAGTTAAATTTAATTTGCCTGACAAACTTTGTCATCACTTACAAATTTTGTCACAATTAATCAGTATAAAATTAATAATCAGTGCAAAATTAAAAAGGGATTGCATTAGCAATCCCTTTTGTATGATTTAAATTAATTATAAATACTAGTAAGTTAACTTACCAAAATTTCCACCACGGTTTTTTTGCCACATTTGCAGTGTTAGGTGTTGCGCCAGCTTCCTGGCTGGTTACTTTGAGTTTTCAAGCACCTTTTTAAGGTTAGCCAAACCACCATCGTAAACGCCAGTTATAAATTTTAAGGCGGTTTCGTCATCTTGACCTTCTGGAATGGGCGGATTTAATTTGTAAGTGCGGTAAAAGCGACCTACCCAAGTAACGGTTGATTCGCCAGCGCCTGGGCCAGCAGTTACTGTCATCACAGAATTATAATCGGCTACAGGGGCTACGCCACTGACAATTTCATATTTTAATTTCATGTCTTTGTCATCTACGCTACGTAGTTTTTCATAAATTTCACCACCGCCTTTTAGGTTAAGCGTTCTAAATGTATCTTCGCCTTTTTTCTCTAATTTGGTCGAGGCAACGGCTGGGTGCCATGTGTGGATATTGCCAAAATCTTTTACCAATGCCCATGTTTTTGCTGGCGTGGTTTTAATGACAACGGATTTTTCTACTTTTTGTGGTGTTGGGCCGTGTGCAGCAGCATTAAACGACAATGTTGCGAGGGCTAATAAGGTTAAAAACTTTTTCATGCATGCTCTCCATTAAATGACAAAAATAAACTTAAACTAACCAACGAATCAACTGGGATAGCGCACTATTATAAATCAGTTAGTTGAATAAGCCTAAGTTTAGCCTTAACGTGCGGTTTTACGCCGCGTTGACTTGGTTTGATTGGCAAACTTAACACTTATTTTTGATGCACTTTTTCTTAATAATATTGAACACAATTGAAATGAATCTTTATTGTTTGACCAATATAAATTGCGACCTTGTTGCTTGGACGGTTCAAACTGTGACTTTTATTGTTTGGTCAATATAAATTGTGATCTTATTGTTCGGACAGTACAAACTGTCCGAATGCCCGTCTTTTATCCCCAGTTTTGATGCTTGTTTTAACAGTATTGGTAGTTGTATCAATTACGCTCACTTGGTTTTCGCCCCAGCTGGCGACCAATATTTGGTTATTCACCGCATCAAAACTAATGCCTTCTGGCGTCATGCCAACATCAATAGTGGTTAGCGTTTTTTTACTGACTAAATCAATCACCGAAACGGTGTCATCTTGCGTGTTGGTCACATAAATGGTCTGATTTTGCGGGTTAAGTGCTATGCAATAAGGGTGTTCGCCCACTTTTATAACGCGTTGCTTAAACGTTTGTGTATCTATAATTGAAACGGTATTGTCGTAAACGTTCACACTAAAAAGTGTTTTGCTATCTGTACTTAAGGCTAAACCAAAAGGATGTTTGCCAGTAGAAACGCGCTTAATAATGGTGAATGTTGCGACGTCAATCACCGCAATATCGTTGCTATCACGCGCTGCAACGTACAGCGTTTTGCTATCTGCACTCACGATTAAACCCGCTGGCGCAGTGGCCACAATTACCTCACGCTGAGTTTGATAATTGCTGGTATCAATGGCTAAAATGCGATTGCTAAACCAATCGGCCACATATAATGTTTTGTTATCTGGCGCGATAGTAATGCCCACCGGCGAGCCTTTTATTGCAATCGTTTCAACAACGGTGTTAGTTTTGCTATCAATCACCGAAATGCTTTGAGCTTCTACATTGGTAATAAAAACGCGATTTAAATCGCGCGAAACTGCAACGCCCACAGGCGCTTTCCCTACCGAAATAGTTTTAATCACCTTAGATTGTGCGATATCGATGACCGAAACGCTATTATCACCTTGATTGCTGATGTAGGCATAACTGCGGTTATTGGTTGCAGCGGTGCAGGCGTTTAGTGTCAGTAGCAGGCCAAAAGCGGCGATTAACAATAATTTATTCATAATTAAGGTGATTTAAGCGTGAATTAGGCTGCAGATGCAAATGCGTGCTTTCAATAGTGGCAAAAATATGAAAAAATTGCACTAAATATTTTAGGTAGTTGCAATATGTTAGATCGTGACGGATTCCGTCCCAATGTTGGGATCATTCTGTGTAACGCTCAAAATCAGGTTTTTTGGGGCAAGCGTATTCGTGAGCACGCTTGGCAGTTTCCACAGGGTGGCATTAAATACGGCGAAAGCCCAGAGCAGGCGATGTATCGCGAGCTGATGGAAGAGGTTGGCTTGGAGGCCAAACACGTGGAAATTTTAGGTCGCACGCGTGATTGGCTGCGTTACGAAGTACCCAGCAGTTGGGTTAAACGCGAATGGCGTGGCAGTTATAAAGGCCAAAAGCAAATTTGGTATTTATTGCGCATGATTGGGCGCGATAGTGATGTTTCATTGCGAGCGACTGAGCAGCCTGAATTTGATGCGTGGCGCTGGAGCGATTACTGGGTGCCGCTGGAAGACGTGATTGAGTTTAAACGCGATGTGTATAAAGCGGCTTTGAATGAATTAGCTGCACATTTGCATCATAAAATCATATCGCATCCTGCCAAGCATCTGTAAATTGAGATGCTAATAAAAAAGCCTGCTTAATTGGCAGGCTTTTTGTAAGCGTAGATTTTTTAATCAATTTTGAGTGTTAAGTATTGCACTTAACCCATTTTTTCACCTAATTTTATGGCGCGCGCAGGTTGCCAATCGGCATTAAATTGCAACGCATCTTGTTCAAATAGCATCACTACAGTTGAGCCGAGCAAAAATCTGCCCATCTCTTCACCTTGTATTAGCGTGATGTTTTTATCCAAATAAGTCCAAGTGCGAATATTTTTGCTGCGTGGCGGATTAATCACTTTATTGGACGAATCGTGCCATACCGTTGCCATACTGCCAACAATGGTTGCCCCCACCAAAACCATCACAAAACTACCGTGCTGAACCGATTCAAATTCGCACACCACGCGCTCATTACGCGCAAATAGATTCGGCACATTGGCGGCGGTTGTCGGGTTCACTGAAAATAAATCACCCGGCACATAAGCCATACTTTTGAGTGTGCCATCGCAGGGCATATGAATGCGGTGATAATCTTTTGGGCTTAAATACAAACACGCAAAACAGCCGTTTTCAAATTGATTGGCCAATGTTTGATTGCCCGCCAGCAAAGTGAGCGTTGAATAATTGTGATTTTTGGCCTGAAAAATCTGGCCTTTTTTAATATCACCAAATTGACTGATCGCGCCATCCACAGGGCAAATGAAATCTGCTTTTATAAGCGGGCGGGCGTTGGCTTTAAGTGACCGCGTAAAAAAATCATTAAAAGTCGCGTAACTTTTGATATCTGCATTGGCGGCTTCTGCCATATTCACGTGATAGCGTTTGATAAACCAAGTAATCACCGCAATCGTTGCACTGCCGCCTTTTAGATTGGCCAATTTTCCTGCCAACATGGTGAGCGCTTGTTTGGGTAATAAATATTGCAAGATAATCGAAAATGGCAATGTCAGTCCTTTAATTAAAAAGGGCAAAACGGTTTGCGTCTTGCCCTTTTTGCCTACATTTAGCTTAGCTTAAATTTGTCTTAAAACTTAACCATTATTTTCGGTTAACTTTTGCTTCAAGCGTTTAAATCAATTAATTCTTTGATTGATCAACTAGTTTATTTTTTGCAATCCAAGGCATCATGGCGCGCAATTGGCCACCCACTTGTTCGATTGGATGCGCGGCGTTTAAACGGCGACGCGCCACCATTTCTGGATAATTGGTTCGGCCTTCTAGAATAAATTGTTTAGCATAGTTACCGTTTTGAATATTTTTTAAGCATTCTTTCATGGCAGCGCGCGCCTCATCGCCAATCACGCGCGGGCCAGTCACATATTCGCCATATTCTGCATTGTTTGAGATGGAATAATTCATATTGGCAATGCCGCCTTCATACATTAAATCGACAATCAATTTAAGCTCGTGCAAGCACTCAAAATAGGCCATTTCTGGCGCGTAACCCGCTTCGGTTAATGTTTCAAAACCTGCTTTTACCAATTCAACCGCGCCGCCACATAATACGGCTTGCTCACCAAAAAGGTCTGTTTCTGTTTCTTCACGAAAATCTGTTTCAATTACGCCACCTTTTGTGCCGCCATTGGCCGCTGCGTAAGAAAGCGAGATTTCTTTGGCTTTGCCTGATTTATCTTGATAAACCGCGATTAAAGATGGCACGCCGCCGCCTTTTAAATACTCTGAACGCACAGTGTGGCCAGGGCCTTTGGGCGCAATCATAATCACATCTAAATCGGCGCGTGGCACGATTTGGTTATAGTGAATATTGAAACCGTGTGCAAATGCTAGCGCTGCGCCTTTTTTTAAATTAGGCGCCACTTCTGCGTGAAAAATGCCTGCCATGGTTTCATCCGGCAATAACACCATGACCACATCAGCGTCTTTTACGGCTTGGGCAATTTCAAATACTTGATGGCCAGAATTAACCGCTTTTGCCCATGAAGTACCCTCTTTACGCAGGCCAATGGTGACGGTTACGCCGCTGTCTTTAAGGTTTGCTGCGTGCGCATGACCTTGTGAACCATAACCCACGATAGTGACTTTTTTGCCTTTGATGATGCTTAAGTCAGCGTCTTTGTCGTAATAAACTTTCATTGCTTTTCCCTTTAAATACAATTAATTGAGTTGCTTAACTTTATAAATACTTAACCTGATTAAATCTTTAAAATTCTATCGCCGCGACCAATGCCCGATGCACCTGTGCGCACGGTCTCTAAAATCGCGGTTTTATCAATGGCTTCTAAAAACGCATCTAATTTGCTGCTAGACCCAGTCAATTCAATCGTATAGCTGTTGTCAGCGACGTCAATAATGCGGCCACGAAAAATGTCGCACATGCGTTTCATCTCATCTTTAAAGTTAGCGCTTGCTTTCACTTTAACCAACATCAATTCGCGCTCTAGGTATTTTCCATCGTTCAAATCCAATACTTTTACCACATCGACTAATTTATTCAGTTGCTTGATGATTTGTTCGATCACTTCGTCAGAGCCGCTGGTGACAATGGTCATACGTGACAAAGTGGAGTCTTCAGTTGGCGCAACCGTGAGTGACTCAATGTTATAGCCGCGCGCAGAAAACAGGCCGGCAACCCGAGATAATGCGCCGGCTTCGTTTTCCATTAATAAAGAAATAATGTGTTTCATCACAATAACTAGTCCTCATGCCTTTCTTTGTTGTCTTTTTTAAGCACCATATCGGATAAACCCTTGCCAGCTGCAATCATCGGAAACACGTTTTCATCTTGATCGGTAATAAAATCCATAAACACAAATTTATCTTTTTTGGCGAACGCTTCTTTTAACGCGCCTTCCACATCCGCTGGATTAGTGATTTTCATGCCAACATGGCCATACGATTCCGCCAGTTTTACAAAGTCTGGCAAGCTATCCATATACGATTCGGAGTAGCGATTTTCGTAGAAAAACTCCTGCCACTGACGCACCATGCCCAAATAGCGGTTATTGAGCATAATCACTTTAATCGGCAAGCCATATTGCGCGCAGGTTGAAAGCTCTTGAATATTCATTTGAATGCTGCCTTCGCCCGTTACACAAGCGACTTGCGCATTTTTATCGGCAAACTGGCAGCCCATTGCGTAGGGCAACCCAACACCCATGGTGCCTAAACCGCCAGAATTGATCCAACGACGTGGTTGATCAAATTTGTAATACTGCGCTGCCCACATTTGATGTTGGCCAACGTCAGAGGTCACGTAAGCCTCGCCTTTAGTCACTTCCCACAGTTTTTCAATCACGTACTGCGGTTTAATCACAGTGTCGGAATTTTTGTACACCATGGACTTAACGCCACGCCACTCGTCAATTTGCTTCCACCACGCGCTAATGTCGTTAATGGTTTTTTCAGCAGCGCCTTTCAGTTCTGAAGACAGGGCTTCATTCATTTCGGCTAGCACCGATTGCACATGGCCAACAATTGGCACGTCTACTTTGACGCGTTTAGAAATGCTCGATGGATCAACATCGATATGGATAATGCTACGTTTTTTGCTTAAAAAATCTTTTGGGTCGCCAATCACGCGGTCGTCAAAGCGCGCACCAACGGCGATCAATACATCGCAGTTTTGCATGGCTAAATTGGCTTCATAAGTACCATGCATGCCCAGCATGCCCAAAAATTGTTTATCACTGGCAGGAAAGCCACCCAAGCCCATTAAGGTGCTGGTCACTGGGTAATTAAGCGCGCGCGCTAATTTAACCAATTCATGCGCGCCATCACCCAATACTAAGCCGCCGCCTGTATAAATCATGGGCCGTTTGGCTTCTAGCAATAATTTAATGGCTTTCTTGATTTGTCCGCCATGACCTTTTAATACCGGATTATACGAACGCATCTCCACCGTTTTTGGGTAAATATACTCCGCCAAATGCGCAGTAATATCTTTAGGAATATCCACCACAACTGGGCCTGGACGGCCAGTAGCGGCGATATAAAACGCCTTTTTCATGGTGGCAGCAATATCGCGTACATCTTTAACCAAAAAATTATGCTTTACACAGGGGCGAGTGATGCCAACCATATCCACTTCTTGAAAGGCATCTAAACCAATTGCAGGAACGGGGACTTGGCCGCTGATGACAACCAATGGAATGGAATCCATGTAAGCCGTTGCGATGCCAGTAACTGCATTGGTGGCGCCTGGACCGCTGGTCACTAATGCAACGCCAACTGTGCCAGTGGCGCGCGAGTAAGCATCGGCTGCGTGCACAGCTGCTTGCTCATGACGCACTAAAATATGTTTAAAGCCGCTTTGCTTATAAATTTCATCATAAATGTGCAACACAGCGCCACCTGGGTAACCAAATACAAATTTGATTTTTTCCGCATTTAAGCAGCGAATGACAATTTCTGCGCCCGTGATAGTAGGATTTTTATTGGTTTGATCACTACTGCCAGGTGTCGAATTATGATGTTGTGAATCCATAAAACCTTGATTTTTTACAATTAAATGATGAACCCTAAACCTTAACCGTTTGAGCGCATTTGGTCAAGCTAGCATTCAAGTTGGCTGGTTGATTCGCTTCTGGAATTCTGCCAGTACTTGAATATGCCAAGCAAATATGATTGCTAGAGATTAAGCGGGGGTTTTTAGTACTTTTTTGGTGTTAAGTCAGACGTAATTTAAGCCTCAGGGGCAATTTAAGCATCCAATGGCGGCGCAACCTTTAATAGCTCTTCAACCGTGGTTATGCCCGCCGCCACTTTTTCGGCGCCATTGAGCATCAAGGGTTGCATGCCTTCTTGGTATGCCGCATTTCTGAGCACGGGTAAATCGGTATCGTGTGTAATTAATTTGCGTAATTTTGGTGTAATGGTGAGCATTTCATAGATGCCACTACGGCCGCGAAAACCCGTATTGCGACATTCTATACAGCCTACGGCTTTCATAGTGCCAATAGGTTTATTAGCTTTAAACGGGTAAGTAATCGATTTCCATTCTTCATCGGTTATTGTATGCGGTGCTTTGCAGGCTGGGCAAAGCGTGCGCACCAATCTTTGCGCCATAATGCCTAATACGGTGGAATGAATTAAATAAGCCGCTACGCCTAAATCTAGTAAACGCGTGACTGCAGAAGGCGCATCATTGGTATGTAATGTTGATAGCACCAAATGACCCGTTAATGCTGCTTGAATTGCCATATCGGCCGTTTCAATATCGCGAATCTCGCCTACCATAATAATATCTGGATCTTGCCGCATTAAGGTACGAATACCGTCTGCAAAGTTAAGCCCAATATTGGCGGTTACTTGCATTTGATTGAACGCGGGCTCTACCATTTCAATCGGGTCTTCCACCGTGCTCACATTCACTTCTGGCGTGGCCAAATGTTTTAATGTGGAGTAGAGCGTTGTGGTTTTGCCTGAACCTGTTGGCCCTGTCACTAAAATAATGCCATTAGGGCTTTTAGTCCACTGCGCCCATAAATCGGCTTGTTTTTTAGAAAAACCTAATTGTATAAAGTCTTGCACAATCACATCTGGGGTAAAAATCCGCATCACCAGTTTTTCGCCAAAAGCAGTGGGCATGGTGGATAAACGCAGTTCAACCTCGCTACCAGTATTACTAACAGTTTTAATGCGGCCATCCTGCGGACGGCGCTTTTCCACCATATCCATGCGCCCCAACAGTTTAATGCGGCTGGTGATCGCGTTCATAATATTGGATGGCAATTGATATACCTGATGCAAAACGCCATCGATACGGAAACGCATCATGCCCATATTGCGCCGTGGTTCTAAATGGATATCGCTGGCGCGTTGCTCGAATGCATATTTAAATAACCAATCGACAATATTCACCACATGCTGCTCGTTGGCATCTAAATTTTTATCTTTACCCAGCTCAACCAATTGCTCAAAGTTTTGCACACCCACAATTTGGCCTGCTTTGGCTAAATTGGCTTGGTTAATCGATGAGGCAAGGCTGTAAATTTCGGGTAGATAACGATTAATTTCCAGCGGGTTGGCAAATACCAATTTAATGCGCTTATTCAAAATGCGCTCTAAATCTGGTATCCAATCCACTTGATATGGCTCAGAGGTGGCGACAGTCGCTTCATCGCCTAACACCGAAACGGGCATAATTCTAAGCCGCTCTGCATACGCTTTTGAAACAATTTGCGCAGCAGAGCTGAAATCTAACTTAAGTGGATCAATATGGTAGAAATCCAAACCTGTTTGCGTCGCCAGCCAGCGACTCAAAAAATCGACCGACATCAGCTTATGTGGTGGACGCAAATCCTTCCATTTTTGCTCGCCAATCACTACTACCGGGTGCAGGTTTGAGCTATCAAGCTTACGGTCTTTATACAGTTTCTCGGCTTGGGTTTTGTCTAATTTGCCATCGCTAACCAACATACGCAACACATCACCTAAACTTAATTTAGCTTTTGCAGCCGCTTTAATCACAGCAGAGGCTTTGCTCATGCTGTGTCCTGACTGTTTAGGGAGTTCAGATTGTATATCCGCATCAGTTTGGGTGACCGTATTGGGTGCTTTGATCATGCATTACCTTATTGTGTGGCTAGAGTTATAGCCAAATATAATGTGCTTAAATGGATAACCACGCATCATTTTAATCTCAATGATAAGTCGATGGCGCGAATATTTTTGGTTAAGCCGCCAATTGAAATGCGGTCAACGCCAGTGAGCGCAATGGCACGCACAGAACTTAGATCCACACCGCCTGAAGCTTCTAATTTTGCGCGAACTTGATGCATAGCAGCATTCATAACAACCGCTTCTTTCATGTTACTTAACCCAAAATTATCGAGCAAAATGCTGTTAGCGCCAGCATCTAGCGCCTGTTTAAGTTGGTTTAAATTTTCAACTTCAATTTGAATAGGAATATTGGGATGCAGTAAAAGTGCTTGTGTTAAAGCCGCCTGAATACTCCCTGCAGCGGCAATATGATTTTCTTTAATTAAAATGCCATCGTAAAGTGCTAGTCGCTGATTCGCACCACCGCCAACCGTGACGGCGTATTTTTGCGCTAATCTTAAGCCTGGAATGGTTTTTCGCGTATCTAAAATCTGTGCTTTAGTGCCAGAAACCGCCATGACAAATTGACGGGTTTGGGTAGCAACGGCAGAAAGCAACTGTAAAAAATTCAGTGCGCAGCGCTCGGCAGTTAAAAGCGCGCGTGCATGGCCACTGATTTCACATAGTAACTGATTAGCGGCAATTTTTTCACCTTCGTTTACCAGCCATTTTATTTTAATCTCGGCATTGATCTGTTTAAAACAAGCGTTCACCCAATCGATGCCACAAATTATGGCATCTTCTCGCGTCATAATACTGGCTTGGGCTTGCGTGTCGGCGGGAATTAGCGACGCTGTTAAATCGCCGCTGCCAATGTCTTCGGCAATTGCACGCTTCGCATCTTGCTCAACCAAGGCATTAAAAGCAGCCGAGCCATGCGGATAGTGTTGTGTAAATAGAGCGATGAACATAATGCTATTATAATGCACACATCAAACAACAAAGTACATTCATCATGAAGCTTTTATACACAGTCAATAGTCCTTACGCGCGCAAAGTACGCATTGTTGCGCTAGAAAAACATATCGAGATGCAATTGCAGGAAGTGGTGCTAACTGACCCCGACTGCCCTGTTAAGAACCATAATCCATTAGGCAAAGTGCCCGTGTTGGTGTTAGATGATGGCGACGATTTATATGACTCTAAAGTGATTGTGGAATATTTGGATAACCGCACACCTGGTACACATTTAATTCCTACCGATCACAGTAGCAAAATTTGGGTGCGCCGTTGGGAGGCGCTAGCAGACGGCATTTGCGATGCGGCTGTCGCCGCAATATTAGAAGAACGTAGACCTGATGAGCAGAAATCACAAGCCAATATTGATAAGCAATTGGGTAAAGTATTGCTAGGGTTGGAAGTACTTAATCTGGATATCACCAAGAAAAAATGGTGCGTGAATGATACCTTTAGCCTGGCCGATATCGCGGTAGGTTGCATGCTCGGTTATGTGGATTTGCGCTTTAAGCAACTCAATTGGCAAGACCAATTTGCTAATTTAGCCAAGCATTACAGCGTGTTAATTAAACGCCCTAGTTTTAAACAAACCATGCCTGTTTGATGCATTAAAGTTAATTTCAAAAAAACCGATCCGCATTATTATCCATCAACTGAGAAAGCTGAGTTTGTTTACGCAGCTTTTGTCTATCGGTTAAACGTTTTTGCGCGGCTGCGGGGAAATCCGTAAACCGAATCACGTTGCCATCAATTAGCATCGTAATTAAATCTTCTAATACGCGCGCCAATTGAATATCGCTTTCGCGAAATGAAGAATGTTGAGTGAGTGTTTGCTCCAAAAAAGATAGATACGCCAGATTATTGTCTTCAACAAATTCCCAGCCATCACCAAAATTTTCAGATGCACTTGCGGCCACCACAATGCCATTTGCGTTTTTAAATACGTAAGCCATGTTTTACCAATCTTTATATTAAATTACGCATCAAAATTAACGTTAATTTTAGTGCAAAACCGTTACACTTTGCTATCGATAATCCTATTAATATGCATACTATAATCAATAAATGAACAGGTAGCGATTGATGAAAACGTTATCTAGTCTGTCACGCGGTGTTATTATTTTTATTTTCTGTGGCTTTATAACTGCCTGTAACAATAAGCCCAAAGCGCCAGAAGCCGATGTTGCGTTACAGCAAGAATCGCCAGTGAATATACAAAGCAAAATATATAACGCAAAAGTGATTAACTTTGCAGGTTTTGGCCCAGCTAAATTTGGCGATAATGAAGAATCTGTGCGCATGTCGTGGGGCAGCCCGCTAAGGGCGAGCGAGCCACAAACAGGCGCAACTTGCTATTATTTATATCAAGACCCGATGCCAGAATCGCTTCAAGATATTGCGTTTATGTTAGAAAATGGCCAATTTGTGCGCTACGATATTGATGACCCAAAATGGGTGGCGCCAGGCGATATTGTGGTGGGCGATTCTACACAGATGGTGATGCAAGCACATGTAAATCGTGTGGAAAATCACCCTCATAAATATATTCATGGCGCGCATACTTTGATTGTAACGCCAGTTGAACAATCTGATGCGCGCTTGATATTTGAAACGGATGCCGACAATATGGTGGTTAGCTGGCGTATTGGCGTGTCGCCACAAGTGTATTATGTGGAAAGTTGTAGTTAAATTTGCGTCAAAAATCAGTGAAATTTAAAAAATTAACCCTAAAATTGGATTAATTTTTAGGCGCGGTTTAATAAAGATTAACTCTTTGTTTAAATAGCGAGTAATAATTCCGCCAAGCTTTTAGTTAGATTGCGGCAGTGATAATGCCACCGCCTAGGCAAACATTGCTTTCATACACCACCGCAGATTGTCCTGGCGTCACTGCCCATTGTTTTTGGCCAAACTTAACCGTCACTTCTTCAGCATTCAATGCATCAATTTCACAGGGTGCATCGGGCTGGCGATAACGCGTTTTTGTGGCATACACCCAATTGGTAATCGGTTCTTCATTGTCAATCCACGTCAATTGGCTGGCTTTTAAGCCATCACTCAGCAGCAGCGCATGTGCATGACCTTGCACGACGATCAATTCATTTTTTGCCATATCTTTTGCCGCTACAAACCACGGCTCACCATTGCTATCGCGGCTACCGCCGATTTTTAAGCCTTGGCGCTGGCCTAATGTGTAGTACATCAAGCCTTCATGTTGGCCGACTAATTTGCCTTCTGGCGTTTTAATTTCACCAGGTTTTTTGGGTAAGTAGCGCTGTAAAAATGCTTGAAACGGCCGTTCGCCAATAAAGCAGATACCCGTAGAATCTTTTTTATCTGCATTGATTAAACCAGCCTGGCGCGCAATTTCACGCACTTCAGTTTTGAGGTATTTTCCTAACGGAAATAGTGTTTTGCTTAATTGTGCTTGGTTAAGTCGATACAAAAAATAGCTTTGATCTTTGCTGCCGTCGTCTGCTTTTAATAATTGAAACAAACCCGGTTTTAATGGATTTTCGCGCACTTGGGCATAATGCCCGGTGGCAATTAAATCGGCGCCCAAACTCATAGCGTGATCTAAAAACGCTTTAAATTTAATCTCGGCATTGCATAAAATATCAGGGTTTGGTGTGCGGCCAGCTTCATACTCACTTAAAAAATTTGCAAACACGCGGTCTTTGTATTCGGCGCTAAAATTCACCGCTTCAATATCGATACCAATCTTGTCAGCAATTGAAACCGCATCGATTAAATCTTGTTTTGATGCACAATATTCATCATCGTCGTCGTCTTCCCAATTTTTCATGAAAAGCCCAACGACATCATAGCCTTGCTGTTTTAACAATAGCGCGGTAACCGAGGAATCGACGCCGCCAGATAAACCCACTACTATTCTTTTCTTACTCATAAAATTTAAACCTTGTCGTCATACATTGTTTGTATATCACGTTACTCACAAAAATTTAATTGCTTACCTATTGTTTATATGCTGCTGATTATATGCTGCGCGATTGAATTTTTTTCGCGCCTAGTCTGACTTAAAGCTTTAAATTTTATATTTTTGTTTACTATAAGTTAGTAATCACTTCTAGCGGATAGCTTTTTCCGCTTAAATAATCTTCAATACACGTTAACACCTGCGGGCTGCGCGTTAAGGCGGATTTTTCGCGGATTTCGTCAGCCGTCATCCATACCGCGCGAATAATGCCAGCGTCTAATTCTTGTGTTTCATAATGCACGCCAACCTTGCCAATAAAGGCAAAGCGTAAATAGGTGGTGTCATTATGTGGATGTTTCCAGTGATAAACGCCGAGTAAAGCGGTGGGCGTAAAATCGTAGGCAGATTCTTCTAAGGTTTCGCGAATCACCGCTTGAATCAACGTTTCGTTGTCTTCTAAATGCCCAGCCGGCTGGTTGAAGCGGTTACCGCGTTCTGTGCTTTCTTCTACCAGTAAAAATTGGCCATTCAGTTCGACAATGGCGGCTACGGTGGTATTCGGCTTGAATTGATTTTTTTTCACGAGCATGCTTTTTAGATGATTTAAAATATTGATGCAAAAATAGTGTTAAGTTAAGTCACTATTTTACCTAAAAAACTGCATCAACAATTAAAAGCATTGCATTGGCCATTTTCTCACGTCAAATTAAATACTAGCCAATTGCGGAAATAAACCAGTTAAACCGTGCGCGATAAATTCAACCGCCATGGCCGCCAAAATGAGCCCCATTAATCGCGTGATGATATTAATGCCAATCGTACCAAGCCTTAGCGTGATGGCATCGGATAATTTAAGTACCAGCCAAACCACAATGGTCACCAAGATAACAGGAATAACTAAGGAAGCATGACCGAGCAAAGTGGGTTGCTGCTGCGCGCTTAAAATCATGCTAGAAATGGCACCAGGGCCTGCCAGCAAAGGAATACTCAGCGGCACAATCGCAATCACTTCGCGTTCAGCCATGCTTTGCGCTTCTTCTGCGGTTTGGCGCGTGCCACCTTGTTTGCCGTGCATCATCGAGATAGAAATAAGCATAATTAAAATACCGCCGCCCACTTGAAAAGACGGAATAGAGATGCCGAAAAAACTTAAAATGCCATCGCCAATAAATGCGGCCATGCTCAATACAATCAACACGGTAACGGCAACTGTGCGTGCCGTTTGGGCGCGGTCTGCTTTGCTCCAGCCATCGGTTGCGCTAATAAAAATCGGCAAGCAACCAATCGGGTTGACAATAGCTAACAACGCAATGGTAATTTTCAGTAAATAGCTAAAGTCTTGATTGAGTAAATCCATGATCTTATCCGTTATATGCTGTGGTCGTTTGTGAACCGCTAAGGCTTTGTTAGTATGACAGTGTTACATTATTGGGACGCTTAAATGCAGATTAACCACTCAAAAGCAGTGATATTAGCTTCGCAAAGTCCGCGTCGTGTGGCGATATTAAAGCAAATGGGCATTGATTGTATAGTGATGCCAGCCGATATTGATGAATCGCAGCTGGCTCATGAAGCGCCAACCGATTATGTGTTGCGTTTAGCCAAACAAAAAGCGCTAGCAATTGCGCAGCAATTAAACGGGCAATATGCACAGATGCCAATTTTGGCAGCCGACACGACGGTGGCTTTGGGTAACATCATTTTCGGCAAGCCAGAAAATAATGCGCACGCTACCGACATGCTCAAAACATCATCGGGCACGCAACACCAAGTGCATACGGCGGTGGCGGTGGTGTTTAAAACACAAATTGAATCTGCGTTAAACAGCACATTGGTCGAGATGATGCCGTTAAGCGATGCTATGATAGCAGCGTATATTGCAACACATGAACATGCAGACAAAGCGGGCAGCTACGCCATTCAAGGCTTGGCGGGTAATTGGATTAAACGCATTGATGGCAGTTACACTGGCGTAATGGGCTTACCTGTGCATGAAACGGCGCTGTTATTGAAAAAATTAGGCTTTTTAATGGGTTAAGTAATACGCCTTGCGTGTGACTTAACACTTTTTTTAGCGCAAAAAGTTTAAGCAAAAATAATAAAGATAAGGTTTTCAAAAATTGGGACAAGAGATATTAATCAATGTAACACCACAAGAAACGCGCGTTGCCGTGTTAGAACAAGGCATCGCGCAAGAGCTGCATATCGAACGCAGCTCATCGCTTGGCATTGTCGGCAATATTTATCGCGGCAAAGTTTGTCGCGTATTGCCCGGCATGCAATCGGCGTTTGTCGAAATCGGTTTGCAGCGCGCGGCATTTTTGCATGTGGCCGATATTATGGAATGCCATATTGATGGCGAACCGCCAAGCGAGCGCTTGATTCAAGACGTGTTGCGCGAAGGACAGTCGATTATCGTGCAAGTGATTAAAGAGCCGATTGGCACCAAAGGCGCGCGCTTAACCACTGAAATTAGCATTGCCGGGCGCTTTTTAGTGTTTTTGCCGCATCAAGATCATATTGGCGTTTCGCAGCGCATTGAAGACGAAAATGAGCGTGAAATGTTGCGCAATCGTTTGCTGGGTTTACTGCCCGAAAAACGTTCTGGCGGCTTTATTATCCGCACCATGTCAGAAGCGGCTTCCGACCAAGAGTTGCTGGCCGATATCGAATATCTACAAAAAGTGTGGGCAAAAATTCAAACTGATAGTCAGTCAGCTGGTGAACGTTCGCTGGTTTTTTACGATTTAAGTTTGCCCAGACGCATGTTGCGCGATGTGGTGAACGATCAAACCGTGAGTATTCGTGTGGATTCTAAAGAAAGTTTCAATCAGCTCAAAGAGTTTGCTGAACTATATGTAGCCAAGGCGGTTAAGCCTTTGTATCACTACCAGGGCGAACGGCCGATTTTTGATTTTTATAATATTGAAAAAGAAATCGAACGCGCCTTATCGCGCAAAGTGGAATTAAAATCCGGTGGCTATTTGATTTTTGACCAAACCGAAGCATTAACGACAGTGGATGTGAACACTGGCAGTTTTGTCAGTGGCAAAAATTTATCGGATACGATTTTTAAAACCAATTTAGAAGCGGCGCAATGTATTGCGCGGCAACTCAGATTACGCAATTTAGGCGGCATTATCATTATCGATTTTATTGATATGGATACGGATGATCAGCGCGAAACAGTATTAGAAGAGTTGAAAAAAGCGGTGGAACTTGACCGAGCGCGCATTGGCGTGAATGGATTTACATCACTTGGTTTGGTAGAGATGACGCGTAAACGCACCCGAGAAAGTCTGGCGCATTTACTCTGTGAGCCTTGCGATGTATGCCAAGGCCGCGGCGAACATAAAACCGCGCAAACCATTTGCTACGAAATTATGCGCGAGTTATTGCGCGAATCGAAACAGTTTAATGCCAAAGAATTTAAAATTATTGCCTGCACGCAGGTGATTGACATGTTGATGGATGAAGAATCGCAAAGTTTAGCGAATTTATCAGACTTTATTAATAAGCGCGTGACTTTGCAGCCAGATAGCCAATACGCCAGAGAAACGTTCGATATTGTGTGGATTTGAGTGCTAAAGTGTTAAGTCATCATTCATTTAGCCAATAATGCCTTGCTAAGCGCTAACAGCTTAGTGGTTTATTGCGGGTTTAATAGTTCTGACTAGCTGCAATAATAAACTATCCAAAGCCGCACCTTGTGCCGAAATCTGCTTGTATTCGCTCTCTAAATTAGCCAGTCGACTCTCTAGCGCTGCAGCGTTGGCTTTTGCTTCAGTCAAGTTTTTAGAGCGCTGCTCCAGATTGGCTTTATGTTCAGCCATTTGATTTTTTAGCGCGCTTAATACCGCTTGACCCCAGCACTCACAGTCTTTTTCTGCTTGCGCAAAAATCGTACGTGTTTGCGTGCCAAGGCCCAAGAAAAATTTACGCATTAAAAAATGTTTTTCTGTGAGCAAGTTAACTGGGTCAACACAAAAATCGTTGGTGATTTTTTCTAAAGCATGCATCTCTCTTACAAAACTAGACATATCCAACGGCGGCGGATCAAACACTTCAAAGCCATGTTTTGATTGAAAAACATGGTAGATATCTGCGGCTAAATGTTTAATCTCCCCGCTCTCTTTTAAAATGCGCGCTGCTAAATCATTGGCATGCTTAGTCAGTTTGCGCATACTTTTATTCAAGCCAACGGTTGTCCAGCGCTCACCCATTTCTTGTCGACTACTGGCGAGTATTTTATCTAAATAAGCCGCACTTAAATGGCTAGATAACTTTTTGCCGATTTGCACAATTTGTTCATTAGCAAGATTAAAGGTAGGAATTGAAGATTCGTAACGTTTGCGATCTGTCACCACATGCGCCAATAGATGCTTAGAGGCATCTTGGTTTTGACCGCGTAGCTCGCGTAATTCATCGACTTGTTCGCGCAGATTGCTCAAGCGCTGCTGGATAATTTTGCGTGAAACTTTCATCATCTGGCTACATTCACTCGCGATGGTGCGGCCCAAAATGGCATGTTTAGCTTGAATCATCTCATCACCTAATCTGGCTTCAAGCGCCAAAATACCACTTTGATTGAGCAGCACATCATCTTTTTTGATTTTAGCAAGCAAGGCTTTTTGAGCAGAAATCGCAAAAATGGTGTCTGGTGCAATGTTAAGTTGATGCGCAGTCATATTAATTTGCTTTTCAATTTCATTGGCTACAGCTTGCTTTGATTTAAGCGCATCCCACAAAATGTCAATTTTATTGAGTAACACTAATTTATATTGCGCGCGCCCCTTAACATAAGTATTCCAAATTTTCATATCCGACTGCGTTACACCGCTGTCTGTTGCCGTTAAAAATAAGCTGGCATGCGCATGGCTAATCACGTTCAGCGTTAGCTCAGGCTCTGCGCCCAGCGAGTTTAAACCTGGCGTATCTAACACAACCAAGCCACTTTTGAGTAACGGGTGCGGATAATTAATCAGCGCATGTCGCCAAACAGGCACTTCAATCTGGCCAGTTTTTTTAAGGCTGTTCATCATGCTGATATCTTGCGCATTAAAAAGCCCTAGTGTTTCAGCGGTCTGTTGCGTGACGAATTTTTGATCGGCCAATTGGTGCAAGGTTGCTTGCATGTCGGCAGGCGAATCCAAGTTCAGTTTGAATTTTTGCCAGGCATCTGGCGTTGATTTTAAATAGGTCAGCGTGTCGTCAGTCACACGAGTTTCAATAGGCAGCAATTTAATGCATGGCTGTTCATTGCCATCCCAAAAAATCTCGGTTGGGCACATGGTGGTGCGGCCTGCCTCGCTTGGCAGCAAGCGCAGATTAAAATCTGCAAAAAATAGCGCGTTAATGGTTTCGGTTTTACCGCGCGAGAACTCTGCCAAAAATGCCACCACGAGTTGATCACGCTCGAGCATTGCTAAGATGTCAAACAAACGCAACTCTTGCAATGCATCCGCCTGCAGATTTTTCGCCAACCAATCACGGTACTTTAGAATTGTTTGCGATAAACTATCTCGCCACTCTTTATACGCGTGAACTTTACATTCTAAAGTGGGCATCATCATGCAAACAGTATAATGAATCTCAACAAGTTATTGATAGTGGGTTGATTTAATAGTAAAAATGTATGTAAACAGGGTAATAATTGTTGGTTTTTGGCGAACTTTCAATTAAAGCATCTGCATTAACTGCGCTTCCAATGTTTTAATGATTGAAATATTGATCATTTGTAACAATATTAACGCGACTAAAGCTGAGAAATCTAAACCATTAGTCGTCGGAATCAAACGGCGAATGGGGCTTAAGATGGGTCTAGTTAACGCATCTAAAACCGCAGAAATTGGCGAGTGTGGATTCACCCAGCTTAAAATCACTTGAATGAGAATGCTGTAAAAAAACACATCCAAAGCCGTGCGTAAAACACCCAGAAAACTTAAGCCAATAAATCCAAACCAAGCAGAATCGCCTGCAACAAATAACGGAAAGTTGCGCAACATTAACAGACTAATTTGCAGCAAAAATTGGGTTAAGATGGCTAAAACTAAGGTGGATAAATCCATTTTCTTGAGGCTAGGAATCATTCTGCGTACGGGTTTAACAGCAAAATCGGTTAATGTGATGACCATTAAACCCAAAGGATTACTAAAAGGTGCGCGCAATAGCTGCATAAAAAAACGCAGCAAAAATACCAATGTGAGCAGGTTTAAAATGGTGGTGAGTAAAAATTGAAGCGCAGTACTGAACATGTTAATAAAGCCTTTTCAATGATGCTAAATGTGTGAATGGTTAATCATTGCCGAGTTCGTCACCAAGCGTTTTAGCGCGTTCGCAAGCTTTTTGTGCTGCCAGCATAATCGCTTGTTTTACTTGCGAGTGTTGTAAGCTCTGCACACCTTGCTCGGTTGTGCCGCCTTTTGAAGTAACTTGCAAGCGCAAGTTTTCGATTGACGTCGTGCTGGCATCGGCCAATAAGCTAGCACCTTTAAAAGTGGCAATGCTTAATATTTTGGCTTGTTGTGCATTTAAGCCTAAATTTAGAGCCGCTGCCTGCAAGGCTTCTATTAAATAAAACACGTAGGCAGGGCCGCTGCCAGAAACCGCAGTGACTGCGTCTAGCTTTTCCTCAGTATCTAGCCAGATAGTGCTGCCGACGGCTTTTAATAGTTGGTCAGCTAACGCGATGTGTTTTTTAGATACATTTGGCATCGCATACAGGCCCGTTACACCTGCTTGAATTTGTGCTGGCGTGTTTGGCATGGCGCGCACAATGCTTGCATAATCACCCAGCCAGCGGCTTAAATCTTTTAGCCTAATGCCTGCCGCAATTGAGATGATAAGTGGTTGCGAGGCCGGTTTTTGAGGTAAAAAAGTCGTTAAGTTTTTTGCTAGCGCCGATAATTGCTGCGGTTTAATCGCTAATATAATCGCGCTGCAATCAGCAACGCTAGTTAGTTCTGCGCTCACATGTACGCCCAGTTGTTCTAGTTGCGCCCATTTGCTCACATCGTGTTCCACGACAACAATATTAGACATGCTGACTTTTTTATTTTTCAGGCCCACAATCAAAGCATAAGCCATGTTGCCACCGCCAATAAAAGCTAATTTCATCGCAACTATTCTCATTGAGTTTTAATAGCTGGCCGCGCGCCAAACAGTGCAGAGCCAATACGCACTATGGTAGCACCTTCATGAATCGCTGCAACATAGTCTTCTGACATGCCAATGGATAATGTGTCCAAATCAAAACCTTGTTGTTGCAGTGCGGTGAACGCATCATGCACAATTTTAAATTGCGCGCGTTGCGTTGCGTAATCGCTGGCTGGTGCTGGAATAGCCATTAATCCGCGCAATTTAAGCTTAGGCAAGCTGTTAATTGCCTTAGCCAGCGCAATCGTTTCGCTTAAATCAATACCACTTTTGGAAGGTTCGAGGCTGCTATTGATTTGAATACACAAGTTTAAAGGTGCTTGTGTCGCTGTTCTCGCGCTGGATAATCGCTCTGCAATTTTAAGCCTATCTACCGAGTGCACCCAATCAAAATGTTGCGCAATCAGCTGGGTTTTATTACTTTGAATAGGGCCAATAAAATGCCATTCTATGGCCAAATCACTTAATAATTGTTGTTTGTTAACGGCTTCTTGCACATAGTTTTCGCCAAATGCATGCTGACCTGCCAAATACGCATCACGTAGCTTATCGGCTGGCTGGGCTTTGCTAACAGCAAGCAATTGCACGCCAGATTCGCGCTTGGCATAAATGCGCGCTGCCTGAATATTTGTTTGAATCGCTTGCAAGGAATCGGCAATTATGGTCATAATTCAAACACTTTAAACAATTAGTTTAATGTACTTTGTGAAGATTGATACGTAATCTTAGGTTAATAAACAGTACAAGCTTAAATTATAGCAGGAGCCGCACGTGGATATTTCAGATTTACTGGCCTTTTCGGTTAAGAATAAAGCATCCGATTTGCATCTGTCATCGGGTTTGCCGCCGATGATTCGCGTGCATGGCGACATTCGCAAAATTAATGTGCCGGCGATGGATCACACACAAGTGCACGGCATGGTGTATGACATCATGAACGATGGGCAACGCAAGGTTTATGAAGAAACGCTGGAGTGCGATTTTTCGTTTGAAATCCCTAATCTAGCGCGCTTTCGCGTCAATGCGTTTAACCATAACCGCGGCGCTGGCGCGGTTTTTCGCACCATTCCTTCCAAAATTTTAACCTTAGAGCAATTAAATTGCCCCGCGATTTTTAAAGAGATTGCCAATACGCCGCGCGGTATTGTGCTGGTTACTGGCCCAACAGGTTCGGGTAAATCGACCACATTGGCGGCGATGGTGGATTATATTAACGAAAACGAAATGGGTCATATTTTAACGGTTGAAGACCCAATCGAATTTGTGCATACATCGAAAAAATGTTTAATTAATCAGCGCGAAGTGGGGCCGCATACGCTCTCTTTTCAAAATGCGCTGCGCTCTGCCTTGCGTGAAGACCCTGATGTGATTTTGGTGGGCGAAATGCGCGATTTAGAAACCATCCGCTTGGCTTTAAGCGCTGCTGAAACAGGCCATTTGGTGTTTGGCACTTTGCATACTAGCTCGGCTGCTAAAACGGTTGACCGTATTGTGGATGTGTTCCCTGCGGCAGAAAAAGAAATGGTGCGCTCTATGTTGTCAGAGTCATTACGCTCAGTCATTTCACAAACGCTGTGTAAAACCAAAGATGAGCAAGGCCGCGTGGCCGCGCATGAAATTATGATTGGCACGCCAGCGATTCGCAATTTAATTCGCGAAAACAAAGTGGCGCAAATGTATTCTGCCATTCAAACTGGGCAAAATATTGGCATGCATACGCTAGACCAAAATCTGCAAGATTTAGTGCGGCGTAATATTATTTCGGCCAATGAGGCGCGCGGTAAAGCGTCTAATAAAGATTCGATTATTGGTTAAATTTTAGTGTTAAGTAGGTAATCTACAGGCAATTAAATAGGTAATTTATTTAGGATTTGATGATGGAAAAAGGCCAAGCCGAAAAATTTGTGTTTGATTTGCTGCGTTTGATGATGGGCAAAAAAGCCTCTGATATGTTTATTACGGCGGGCTTTCCGCCGGCCATGAAAATTGATGGCAAAATGACGCCGATTAGTCAGCAAGTATTAAGCGCGCAACAAGCGCGTGAAATTGGCCGCTCGATTATGAACGACAAACAAGCGGCTGAATTTGATGCCACTAGCGAATGTAATTTTGCCATTGGCTTACCTGGTGTTGCGCGCTTTAGGGTGAATGCTTTTGTGCAGCGCGGCTCTGTGGGCTTAGTATTTAGAACCATCGCGACCAAAATCCCAAAATTTGAAGATTTAGGTTTGCCAGAAGTATTAAAAGATATCGCCATGACCAAGCGTGGTTTAGTGATTTTTGTCGGCGGCACCGGCTCTGGAAAATCCACTTCTTTAGCGGCTATGGTTGGCTATCGTAATGAAAATAGTTATGGCCATATCATTACCATTGAAGACCCGGTTGAATTTGTGCATGAACACAAAAACTGTATTATCACGCAGCGCGAAGTGGGCGTAGATACTGAAAACTGGCATATCGCACTTAAAAACACATTACGCCAAGCGCCCGATGTGATTTTAATTGGTGAGATTCGCGACCGCGAAACCATGGATTACGCGATTGCTTTTGCCGAAACTGGGCATTTGTGCATGGCGACATTGCACGCCAATAGCACCAACCAAGCTTTAGATCGCATTATTAACTTTTTCCCAGAAGAACGGCGCCATCAATTGCTGATGGATTTATCGCTCAATACGCGTGCCTTTGTTTCACAACGGCTAATCCCTAAAATTGATGGTATTGGCCGCGCTGCTGCGATTGAAATTATGATTAACTCACCGCTAATTTCCGATTTAATCTTTAAAGGCGATGTGCACGAAATCAAAGAAATCATTGGTCGTTCACGTGAATTGGGCATGCAAACGTTTGATCAAGCTTTATATGATTTACATGAATTAGGCGCGATTAGTTATGAAGATGCACTGAAAAATGCAGATTCTGTGAATGATTTACGTCTGAAAGTAAAACTGCACGGCAAAGGTGCGCACGATAAAGATTTATCGGCAGGCTTAGATCATCTGGGCATTGTGTAACTTTTAAATTTTAAAAAGATACAGTGCTTCGCAACAGGCAATAACAAAAAAAGCCGATAACTAAAATCGGCTTTTTTTGTGGATTGATTCAGGTTAACTTAACCTATTCAATTAACGCATTTTTTAAAATTTTTAACCGTAATATCAGTTAAATCGGCGCGCAGTCAAGAACTGTGCGGCTTGTGCTTACCTGCTTTAATCACTAACTGATTGTCAAACACCACATCAGGGCCAAAAAATGCCTGTGCTTGCATGCCCTTTTCTTGCTTAATCGCATCTGTATCTACAATGCCAGAAAGTAAAATATTCTTCTCATCGCCCTGCAGGCGTAAATCTTCACCACTGAGTATGACATTAAGCTGATCTTTATTGGTTAGCCAAGCCACGCGACTTGCATCGCCATGGCTGGTGAAATCAGACAGGGTTGCGGTAAAGCTAAATGTTTCGTCAGAAGGGCCAAGTTCAGTTGCCACTTCAGCAACGGGCGCTGGCGTTTGCAAAGGCTCCTCACAACAAGCCACTAACGGGCCGCGACCCGTAAGCAGCATCCATAGTAGCGTTAATGCAAGCAAAACGGCGATAGCCCAAGTGCAAACGTTGTAATTGTGCTGGTGTTTAGATGGATGATTCATGGCAATTTACTTGCTTTATTTCTTCACGCCGCCAGAAAGCGTATCTTGCAATGTTTTAAGCTCAGCCCATTTGTTAACAGAGGCCAGTTTTGCTTGTTTCGCCCAAGAGCTTGGATTAGCAATGCGGTAGCGCGCACCGCCTTTGTCTAAAATGGCTCGCATTTGCGGCTCACTAAGCTCCGCTAATTGAGTGAATGTTTGAATGCCGCTCTCCAAAAATAATGCATTAATTTTTGGCCCTATCCCTTCAACTGCAGTTAAGTCGTTGACATTTTTTAAGTTGAAACCAGCTGTTTTTGCTGCTACAAGGTCAATTGCTAGTGAGCTAGATGCTTTTGTCGTTTGCTTGCTTTCAACTTTAGGTTTAACTGTAGTTTTGGGTGCAGGTTTTTGTTTGGGTTTAACTGCTGCAGCTTTAACCGCAGGCCCTTTTGCAGTGGCTGCTGGCGTAATTACAGCTGTCGCAGGCATGTCAGCTAATTTAGCCGACGGTGGAATTTCAGGTTTTGTAACAGGTGATTTTATAGGGGAGTTTGGTTCAATCAGATGGGGTTTTTGGGTACATTTGCATAAAAAACGATTTAGCAACCAGCCAATTAAAACGCCAAAAAGCAACCAAAACCAGCAGCTAGATAAGGTACTAAAAAATGCACGCATTATTACTCCCCAAACAAATGATGAATTGAAATAAACGCCGACTTAACACTAAAAAACCGCAAACTTTTAGTGACTATCTGCGTCTTTTGCTAAAACGTCAAGTGCTTGCGTTTTTTCATTGGTTGATCAAATCGTCAGATACAAATAATGCGTTGCTAGGCATGCTGATAAGTCATTTGCCCATGCAACAAAGTGTATTGCACTTTTCCTAACATTTCTAACCCCAAAAAAGGGGTATTTTTGCCTTGGCTTTTTAATGCGCTAGGCGTTACTTTCCAACTTGTATCTGGGTTAAAAATCGCAATATCAGCATCACTACCGATTGATAAATGGCCATGGTTTAAGCCTAAAATTTGCGCAGGTTGATGAGTGATTTTGGCAATCGCTTCTTGCACATTCAATTGATGATTGGCTGCCCACTTAAGCGCCAGTGGCAATAATAGTTCTAAGCCGCTAGCGCCCGCTTCTGATTCTGCAAAAGGCAATAATTTAGCATCATCATTGACTGGCGTATGGTCAGAACAAATGGCGTCAAGCGTGCCATCTTTTAAGCCAGCACACAAAGCTTCTTGGTCACGCATGCTGCGCAGCGGCGGCTTAAGGTGTGTGTGTGTATTAAAATAACTAATATCAAAATCGGTTAAATGCAAATGTTGCGCGCTCACATCAGCAGTTACGTGTACGCCTTGTTTTTTGGCTTCGCGTACAAGATTAACGCCTTCAACTGTGGATAATCGGCAAAGATGTATTTTGGTGCTGGTTTCCTGTGCAATGCGTAAAATACTGGCCATCGCTAAGCCTTCAGCCGCAGCTGGAATACCTTTTAAACCTAATCGGCTGGCGACTTCACCGTCATGTGCCACGCCATTTTTGGCTAAATAATAATCTTCTGCACGCAAAAATACGGTGTAACCAAATGTGGCTGCATATTCGCAAGCGCTCCACAATACTTGGGTATCAGTAATGGCGTTATTGGCTTGGCTAAATCCCACGCAACCCGCTTCGGTGAGTTTGCACATTTCTGTGAGCAATTGGCCTTGCAGTTGTCGCGTCAATGCGCCTAATGGATAAACATGCGCTAAATTGAGCTGTTTGGCGCGATATTTAAGCATTTCAACCAGTCCTGGTTCATCCAGAATGGGCTGTGTATCGGGCGTGCAAGCAAGGCTGGTGACACCGCCTGCGGCTGCGGCCTGTAATTCAGTTTCCAAAGTCGCGGAATATTCTGAGCCAGGCTCGCGCAGGCGCGCACTTAAATCGACAAAGCCGGGGCTAACAACCAAGCCTGCGGCATCAATGCATTGATTTGCTGTAAAGTCTGCTGGTTTGTTGCCTATGCCGATAATTTTTCCCGCGGCAATATACACATCTTGCTTGGCATTAACACTATTTTTAGGGTCAATTACATGGCCGTTTTTGATGTGAATTTTCATGCGCTATTTCCACTATTTTGCCCGCTGCCGCTATGGGTTTGTAGGCTTGACGTAAAGCCAGAACCTAAAAGTCCGCCAGCAGCAGCGCCTGCGGACTGACCACCACCAAGAATCGCCATTACCGCCATGCGCACAGCAATGCCGTAAGTCACTTGCGGTAAAATCACCGATTGATTGCCATCTGCCACACTGGAATCAATCTCTACACCACGATTCATTGGTCCTGGATGCATCACAATTGCATCGGGTTTGGCAAGTTTGAGTTTTTCTTGGGTTAAGCCAAAGGTTTTAAAATACTCATGCGCGCTCGGTAACATGGCGCCATTCATGCGCTCACTTTGCAGGCGCAGCATCATAATCACATCCACATCTTTTAAGCCTGCTTTTAAATCATGAAACACTTGCACCCCCATTTTTTCGATACCGCTTGGTAATAATGTTTTAGGTGCAATCACGCGCACTTCGGGTACGCCAAGTGTGGTGAGTGCATGAATTTCGCTTCTGGCCACGCGCGAGTGCAGCACATCGCCCACCAACGCCACGCGCAGATGATGCATTTCAGGTTTATAGCGGCGAATCGTAAACACATCCAGCAAGCCCTGCGTTGGATGCGCATGGCGGCCATCACCTGCGTTAATCACGCTGATATTATCGGGCACATGTTGCGCAATAAAATGCGCCGCGCCGCTTTGTGCATGGCGCACCACAAACATATCCGCATGCATGGCAATTAAATTATCTACCGTGTCTAAAATGGTTTCACCTTTAGATTGGCTAGATGTGCCCACGTTAAGATTAATCACATCGGCTGATAAACGTTTGGCAGCGATTTCAAACGTGGTGCGCGTGCGGGTGCTATTTTCAAAAAAAATATTGCAAACGGTTTTGCCACGCAACAACGGCACTTTTTTAATATCGCGTTCGGCCACACCCACAAATGTTTCGGCGGTATCTAAAATTTGGTTCAAAATACGTTTAGGTAAGCCTTCAATGGTTAACAAGTGTTTTAAATTGCCGTCAGCATCCAGTTGCGGGTTATACATGGTTTGCCTTTAAGTCATGTATGTCTGATGTGTCGTCAGTTTCTAAACTTAAATGTAATTTACCTTTGGTATCTTGCGACAATTGCAAACTCTGCTGGGGTTTAAGCAGAATTTCTGCGCCTACAATTTGCGGCGCAATGGGTAACTCAGCGCCTCCGCGATTAATCAGCACTGCAAGGGTGATGCTAGCTGGCCTGCCATAATCAAAAATCTCGTTCATGGCTGCGCGCGTGGTGCGGCCTGTGTAAAAAATATCGTCAATCAAAATAATGTGTTTATCTTGCACATTAAAGGCAATATTAGAAGGCTGCATTTCGGCTTTTAAACCACGCTGCGAGTAATCGTCACGGTATAAGGCAGCGTCTAGCGTGCCAAAAGGAATGTCTTTTTTTAATTGATTTAATATGCGCTGCATCAGCCATGCGCCGCCACTGTGAATGCCTACCAAGGCGCTATTTTCAGCAAACAATGGGTTTGCAAGCTGCGCTAAAATTTTTGCGCTGATATCACTGAATAATGTTTCTGGATTGGGTAATTGCATGTTTATATTGTCAAATTTTTAAAAAAGTTAACCACTTAAAGTTGCTCAAAATAAGATTCAAAGTATGATTGTAGAATGCTTTGTGCCGCCACGGCATCGAGCAAATTTTTTTGTTTAGCGCCCTTAATGCCCGCAAGCTTTAAGCGTTGTGCTGCCTCAACAGAAGTGAGCCGCTCGTCAACCATGGTCACTGGCAAATTAAAACGGCCTTCTAGGCGTTGCGCAAATTTTTTAGCTAAATGCGTTAAGGTGTGTTCAGTGCCATCCATATAAGTAGGCAAGCCTACTATCAGCAAGCTAGGCCGCCATTGTTGAATAAAATGCGCAATTTGCGCAAATTTCGCATCATTGGTTTCGGCTTCTATGGTGGCGACTGGATAGGCGACTTTTAACAACGTCTCGCCAACCGCTACACCAATGCGTTTTTCGCCGTAGTCAAAGGCGAGTAGGGTGCCAACAATATCAGGATATTTGCGCGCTAAAATAGGCAGATGACTTTGGCTTTTGGCACTGTTTGGGTTGCTTGGCGCGCTAGCCATCATTTAAGCGTGGCCTGCATTGTGCGATAGATTGGCCAAATTTAAGCCCATTAGCTGCATGCCAATGTTAAATTTCTCATGATTTGGCGCATCAAAAATAAGCGTGTGTATATCGTGAATATGATTGGTATCTAAGCTTAACCAAGCATTTTGCAAGATTTCATCTTCTAATTGGCCGGGCGTCCAGCCAGCATAGCCTAGCGCAATCAGCATTTTATCTGGCCCCGTATTTTGCGCGGCTGCTTCTAAAATATCTTTCGAGGTAGTCAATGCAATGGTATTGTTTACCAAAATAGTGGAGTTGTATTCGTCATGCGGGGTATGCAAAACAAAGCCACGCTCTATTTGCACTGGACCGCCGTAATGCACCGTTTTATCCAATAAAGCCGGCGAGTCGGGACTGAGTTTTATTTGCTCAAATAAATCAATAATCGTGATATCGGTCGCGCGATTAATCACGACACCCATTGCACCATCTTGGTTGTGCGTGCAAACATAAATGATTGTTTTAGAAAAATAAGGGTCTGTCATGGCGGGCATCGCGATGAGAAACTGACCTGTTAGATTGATATTTTCCAATGATGAGCACTTTCTAATAAGCAGTACTTTAACATTATTTAATTAGATTAATCAATTACTTAACCATTATTTTCGCGCAATATTTTGTGCGTTATGCTTTTTCGCAGGCTAAATAACCTGTGATTTCCAAACCAAAACCCATCATGCTTGGCATTTTACGTGGCGTTGCCATTAGACGCATTTTGCGCACGCCTAAATCTAACAAAATTTGCGAACCAATGCCATAAGTACGCAGTTCTTGGTTATAGCGAATCGGCTTATCAGCATGTGCGATGCGCGCGAGTAAATCGCCAGCAGATTCAGAATGATGCAAAAGTACAATCACGCCACAGTTCGATTCACTTACCACGCGCATGGCTTGCAGCATATTCCAACTGTGTGTGCAGCTGGTGCTATCTAATAAATCAAACACCGATAATGGCTCATGCACGCGCACCAATGTTTCTTGGTCTGCACTGGGTTGGCCTTTCACCAAGGCCAAATGGGTTTCATTGGCGATTTTATCGGCATAAGCAATCAAGCGCATGGGGCCGTATGGCGTATTCACATCTCTTTCTGCTGCGCGCTCAATGAGTCGCTCGGTTTCGCTTCGGTAATGAATCAAATCGGCAATGGTGCCAATTTTAATGCCGTGTTGTTGCGCAATATCGACTAAATCAGGCAGGCGCGCCATTTCGCCATCATCTTTTAATATCTCACAAATAACCGCCGCTGCTTGTACACCTGCTAACGCTGCTAAATCGCAGCCCGCTTCTGTGTGGCCTGCGCGCACCAATACGCCGCCATTAAGCGCAGTTAGTGGAAAAATATGCCCTGGGCTGATAATGCTTTTGGGTGTGGCATCTTTGGCAACCGCGGCTTTAATGGTGGTCGCGCGGTCTTTGGCGGAAATGCCAGTGGTAACGCCTGTTGCCGCTTCGATTGAAACGGTAAAGTTGGTGCCTAAGCGGGTGCCATTTTTTTGCACCATCGGCGGTAGGTTAAGTTGTTTGCAATGCATTTCGGTTAACGTTAAGCAAATTAAGCCGCGCCCAAACTTGGCCATAAAGTTAATATGTTCAGCGGTGGCAAATTCTGCCGCAATCACAAAATCGCCTTCATTTTCGCGGTTTTCATCATCCACTAAAATGACAATTTTGCCTGCTTTAATATCGGCAATAATCTCAGTAATCGGGCTGATAGATTTTAACGGCATGGTCTATTTTTCATTCGCCCATTCATTCATCCGCTCTACATAACGCGCAATTTGGTCAATTTCTAAATTGACTTGGCTGCCTGCTGTAAGCTGATTAAACGTAGTATGTTGCAAAGTATGCGGAATAATATTCATGGTAAATGTATCTTTTACGATACGATTGACGGTTAGGCTGACACCATTGACGCAAATTGAGCCTTTTTTGGCGATGTATTTTGATAATGCATGCGGCGCTTTAATCGCTAATGTCCAGCAGTCGCCCAAGTCGGCAAAAGTCACCACACTGCCAATGCCATCCACATGGCCACTGACTAAATGGCCGCCCAGCCTGTCATTTAAACGTAATGCTTTTTCTAAATTAACTGCCTGCGTTTGATTTAAGCCAGTGCTTACTTGCAGTGTTGCTGTAGAAACATGCGCAGCAAAATGCGTTCTAACGCCATTGGTTTCAAGTAGCTTTGTGGCGGTTAAACAAACACCATTCACGGCGATACTGTCACCAATTATCACGTCATCTAAACCTAAAGAATGAGCATGAATATGCAACTGAATATCGTGCCCAACAGGTGTAATTGTTTCAATGCGACCAACGGCCTGAATGATTCCAGTAAACATAGCATTATTTTAACAGTTGTGCAGATTAAGCGGTAAAACACATTTAGTTTTAATCGTATAAATCGGAATAAAAATTATACAATTACACTTGGTATGTATTTTGCGAAGCTAACAGCACTAGAAATCATACGATTCATTATTTAAGTTAGGTTTGCACGATGCTGTCTGTGGTTATGCACAAAATTCAGTCTGTTTTTCAGCATAAAGAGTTGCAGAAAACGCTCGGCTGGATGGACACTTTGCCTGAAAAGGAAGAGCTGGATATCTTAATCGAAACCAGACAACAGCTCTCAAAAATCCAATTTGAGTCGATTTACCTTGCCAAACTTCAAATCGATTTAGTGCTGGAAATTGACCGTACTACGTATCCATATGCTAAAAAAGAAACACATAAGTACTTGACTGAATTGAGAAATAACAAAAATTCAGAAGCAAGTATTTACAATGCCGCTTATTTATATTATCGCCAGTTATACCTTTCTTATACGCAATTCTTAACCTGTTATGAAGAGCAAAATAAAATAGTGTTAAGTGAAGATAAAATCCATTTAATTTTGTGTCGTTTATTAAATGCCGCTTTTGCGATGGCAAAATGGCGCTATTTTGATGACCAGCCAGCGCCTGCTGGCATGTGGGCAACTGTGCATAAAGTCATCAAATTTGCTGAAAACTTGGCGATTATGAACAAAAATTTATTTTTGTATAATTTTCAGTATAAAGAAACCAGCATTGCGACAGTACTCAAACAAGGCTTTATGATGGACACTTTGCACAAAGGCAATTACAGCCGTTTGCAAATTCAACTCACAGAACATATTTTAAAAATATGGGCAAGCAATCCGCTTATCCTTAATAAATATAAACAAGATAAAGTACAGTTTTTTATTAATCTGGAAGGTGACAAAGGGCCAGAAAGAATCCGTGCGGTTGAAAAATATGCTGAATATCGTTTTTGGAAAACCACGCGTATTGTCGATAAAATTGAAGCGTATTTGTGCGCGGTAGATACACAAAAACCATTAACCGAATTTGGCCTGGATAAAGTAGCGCCAGCATCGGTGGTGCTAAAACTATTTAAAAAATTACGCGCCGATTGGTGTGTAGACGGTTTTGAGCGCCAACGCAGAAAACAAACGCGGCAAAAAAATAGCCAATTGGTCAACATGAGTGTTGGGCTTGAAGATATTTATATACGCCTTGAACTTATGCGCAAAAATCGGGAGCTTGAAGCTTTAGTTAACCCATCAGGGTTGGAAGATGAGCAAATTGCACTTGATATGAAATTGGCGCAGCAACGACGCCATAAGTTAACACCACAAATCACTCAAAATCACTTAGGTACTGAAAACTGGTGGATGGTTGATGAGAGCGCTGGGGGCTTTGCGCTAGATTTAGGTAAAGAAATTAACCATTGGATTGAGCCAGGAAAATTAGTGGGTTACGCGACCACCATTGATAAAAATAATTTGGTGATTGCAGAGATTAAAAGCGTGCGTAAACAGAGCAATGGTTGTTATCGGGCAGGGCTTGAAGTGATTGGTAAGTATGGCGAAGCGATTAAAGTGGCACACGCCGACTATGATAAAACTACACAGGCACAAATGGACTATTTTGTAGACGGCGGAAGCTTGAGTTTTGATGATCTTAATGCGTTTGAGGGCATTATTTTAAAAAATACCGAGCGCTTTGCGGGGAAAAGCACCCTTATTTTGCCCAGAAATGCGTACAAACGTGGCAGTCAATATGTGATTCAATACCAAGAAAAAGAGATCAAAGTACAATTGAATGTTTTACAGATTAAGCAACTTGAGTGGGTTGCGGTTGAGTTGCTAGATTAAGCATTAATTGCCTGTTTTGCACATGCAGCTACACTGACGTATGCAACTTAAGCTTAGCACCAAGCCACTTTCGTCATCAAAATAAGTTCTAAGATAGAATCTTGTGCGCATAAACTGCTAAGATTCGATTTATGTCAATTTTCACCCAAATAGCTACAAAATTACCATTTGAATTATTCGTTGGTTTACGTTACACCAAAGCCAAACGCAAAAATCATTTCATTTCATTTATCTCATTCACCAGCATGATTGGCATCGCGTTGGGTGTTGCGGCGCTCATTGTCGTGCTATCGGTGATGAATGGTTTTCAGGCAGAGTTACGTAACCGTATTTTGGGTGTGGCTTCGCATTTGGAAATTACAGGTGCCAATAATCAATTGAGCGATTGGCCTAAACTGGCTACTGAGGTGAAATCTAACCCAGAAATCAAAGCCAGCGCGCCTTACGTAATGGCGCAAGGCATGTTAAGTAATAGCCAGGCGGTACAAGGCGCAATCGTGCGTGGCGTGTTGCCTGCATTAGAAAATCAAGTGGCCGATTTAGGCAAACAGATGAAGGTCGGCAGCTTGGACGACCTAAAATCTGGGGAGTTTAATATTATACTAGGCGCTGATTTAGCGCATTTATTAGGCGTTGGCGTGGGTGAAAAAGTGGTATTGCTGGCGCCGCAGGGACAATTTACACCCACTGGCGTCGTGCCGCGCATCAAGCAATTTAAAGTGGTCGGCTTGTTTCAAATTGGCATGTACGAATACGATGTGGGTTTGGCGCTGATTCACCTTGATGATGCCGCTAAGTTATATCGCATGGGTAACAATGTGTCGGGCTTGCGTTTAAAGCTGGATGATTTATTTGAAGCGCCAGCCATGTCAGCCAAGTTAGCGCAAAGTTTAAGCCAAGTAGATGGCACTTATTTTGTCACCGATTGGACGCAACAGCACGCCAATTTCTTTAAAGCCGTGCAGCTAGAAAAACGCGTAATGTTTATTATTTTGACTTTAATTGTGGCCGTGGCAGCTTTTAATATCGTATCAACCTTGGTGATGGCGGTAACTGATAAGCGCGCGGATATTGCCATTATGCGCACTTTTGGCGCCAGCCCAAGTAGCATCATGCGTATCTTTATTGTGCAAGGCGCGCTAATCGGTGTGATTGGCACATTAATGGGTGCTATAGCGGGCGTATTAATTGCATTCAATATCGATACCATCGTGCCGCTGTTAGAAAGCATTTTTCAAGTGCAATTTTTAGCCAAAGATGTGTATTACATCAGTGACTTACCCTCTAAAGTAGAATGGCCAGATGTGATGACCATTATCGTGATGTCATTCGTATTAAGCTTGCTCGCCACACTTTATCCCAGCTACAAAGCCTCAAAAATTAACCCTGCTGAGGCATTAAGATATGAGTAATATTATTCAGTGTGATGATTTAATTAAAACTTACACAGGGCTAGATGTTGCCGTTTTAAACGGCATTGACTTAACCGTTAATAAAGGTGAACAAATCGCGATTGTTGGCACGTCAGGTTCGGGCAAAAGTACCTTGCTACATTTGCTGGGCGGGTTAGATACGCCGACAGGCGGCTCTGTTAGTTTATTAAATAAAAATCTAAGCCAGTTATCTGAGACGCAAAAAGGCCAGCTGCGTAACCAAAGCTTGGGTTTTGTGTATCAGTTTCATCATTTGCTGCCAGAATTTACCGCGATTGAAAATGTGGCCATGCCTTTGTTAATTCGTCGCGTGCCACATGCCCAAGCATTGGCGATGGCTAAAGAAACTTTGCGCAAAGTGGGTTTAAGTCATCGCTTGGAGCATATGCCAGGTGAATTATCGGGTGGTGAGCGCCAGCGTGCGGCGTTAGCCAGAGCGCTCGTCACAAAACCTGCTTGTATTTTAGCAGACGAACCCACAGGAAATTTAGACCGCGTCACGGCAAATTTGGTATTTGATTTACTAATCGAGATGAATAAAGCCGAAAATACCAGCCTAGTGGTGGTTACGCATGATTTAAGTTTAGCCGCCAAAATGCAGCGCCAGTATCGCCTAGTTGATGGCAAATTACAGTCATTAACTGATTTGGCTGGCTAGCCTAAGTGAGTTAAATTTAACGCATGATTGCAGCAATAGGCTTTGTATTAGGGGCTTGGTTGCTTCAGCAGCAAGCCGAATTGCCCAGCGCTTGGTATTGGCTCATGCCAATTTTGGCGATAGCGGTTTTCTGCTTCGCAAAATCCCAATCCTCACACTCTAATTCAGCCACATTTGGCTGCCGCATACTCAATAAAAGCTTCATGTTTGCAATCGCTGCATCAATCGGTTTTTGCTGGGCGGCGACATTCGCGCACATTCGGCTCAGTGATGACTTACCTAAAAACTGGCAACAAAAAAGTATTAACATCATCGGCGTTATCGCCACACTGCCCGAGAAAACCGAGCGTGGCGTGCGTTTTAAATTTGATGTTGAGCAAGTGTTAACGCAAGATGCTGATTTACAAGATGTTGATTTAATAGTACCACAGCGTATAGCGTTAACTTTTTACCCTAAAATAAGTGTTAAGTCTGATTCAGCATCCCATTTCAACAGTGATTTTCACGCTGGTCAGCGCTGGCAATTTAACGTTAAATTAAAACGTCCACATGGCACTTACAATCCGCACGGCTTTGATTACGAAGCATGGGCCTTAAGCGAAAATATACGCGCAACTGGCACCATTTCGAACAAAAGTGGCTATCAAAAATTGCAAGATTTTGTGCTTAAACCTGCTTATATCGTTGAATATTGCCGTGAAAAAATCGGCAAGCGTATTACGCAAGCCTTGCATGGAAAGCCCAATGCAGGTGTGATTCGTGCGCTGGTGATAGGTGACGATAGTCAGATTAGTGTGGATGATTGGACGGTGTATTTGCGTACTGGTACGAATCATTTAATGAGTATTTCTGGTTTACATATCACCATGCTGGCGGGTTTGGTATTTACGTTTACTGCTTTTATTTGGCGGCGCATTCCCGTATTGGTTTTATGCATGCCCACTCGAAAAGCGGCCACCATTGCAGGCTTAATCACTGCAATATTGTATGCTTGCTTAGCTGGGCTTTCGGTACCCACGCAGCGCACTTTGTTTATGTTAACCACATTTGCGCTGGCATTATTGCTGGGCAGAAATCTGGCTATTTCACGCGCGTTATCAATTGCAGTTGTGGTTGTGCTATTGATTGTCCCCTGGGCGGTCATTGCGCCTGGGTTTTGGTTATCGTTTTCTGCTGTGGCATGGATTGCTTTCATCAGCGTTGGCCGCTTGCAAACGCCACACTGGTTAACTGCTGCAGTACAGACACAATGGGCGGTAACATTAGGATTATTGCCGGCGTTGATTCTGATGTTTGGGCAAGCTTCGATTATTTCGCCAATAGCCAATGCATTGGCTATACCAGTGATTAGTTTAATCGTAGTGCCATTGAGCATATTGGGCAGCTTTTTGCCTGTAGATGGCATTTTAAACATAGCGCTGATGGTGCTCAATATTTGCATGCTAGGTTTAAATTGGCTGGCTAACTTACCCATGGCGGTTTGGCAACAAGCTGCACCGCCAGTTTGGGCAGTTTTATTGGCATTAATAGGCGTTTTATGGCTTTTGTTGCCAAAAGAATTTCCGCAGCGCTGGTTAGGTTTTATCTTGCTGTTACCTTTATTTTTGTGGCCCACAAAAAACTTAGAGCAAGGTACCATGCAAGTGAGTATTTTGGATGTGGGCCAGGGCTTAAGTGTGGTCATTAAAACGGCCAACCATGTATTGCTATACGACGCTGGCAGTCGCTATTCTAATCAAAGTGATGCTGGCAATCGCATTGTATTGCCTTATTTAAGGGGCCAAGGCATTCATAAATTAGATGGCTTTATCGTCACGCATGCAGATAACGACCATAGCGGCGGTGTTAGCTCTATATTAAAACAAATGCCTGTGGATTGGATGGCGACTTCTTTCAATTTGCCTGCAGATTGGCAGCTAAAAAAGTCGCTAAAATGCATGGCTGGGCAATCTTGGGTGTGGGATAAAGTAAAGTTTCAGGTGTTGCATCCTAGTGTGGAAAGCTATGTAGATGCTAGCGTCAAAGATAACAACCGTAGTTGCGTGTTAAAAGTGAGCAGTGCATTTGGCAATATTTTGCTAACAGGTGATATTGAAAAAGAAACAGAGGCGTTGCTATTGCAAGCAAATAACGTACTGGCTAGCGATGTATTAGTCGCACCGCATCATGGTAGTAAAACGTCTTCAACTGAAGAGTTTGTGCAGGCAGTGGGCGCAAAACAGGTTATTTTTACGGTGGGTTATTTGAATCGATTCAAACACCCCAAACCAGCCATTGTGCAGCGTTATGCTGAAAATGGCGCAATGATTTATCGATCCGACGCCCATGGCGCGCTAACGATTCACTTTATGCACAACCAATCACCACGCATAGAATCTTGGCGTAAAAAACTGCCAAAATATTGGCACGATTAATAGCGTATTCCAGATGATTAAGGCATTAACCAACGCAACTTGAACTTGCCCAAATGCCTGCTTCAAGCTAAAGTAATGGCAGTTTATAAAAACATAAGGAGTTTTGCTGTGTGGGAAATTATTCTGGCCGCTGGCTGGCCAATTTGGCCGTTAATTATTGCTTCAGTTATTTCAGTTGTGATCATACTGGAACGTTTTTGGACATTACGCAGCGAGGCAGTTGCGCCTAGTAATTTATTACCTGAAGTGCAAAAATGGTTAAGCCAAGGCGGCGTCACCAAAGAAACTTTGTCAAAACTAGAAAAGCACTCACTGTTGGGTGAAGTATTCGCCAGCGCGTTAGCGAGTAGTAAAAATTCGCGCGAAATAACCAAAGAGGCAATTGAAGAAACGGGCCGTGCAGTGGCGCACAAATTAGAGCGTTTCTTGCCAACATTAGGCACTATTGCCACCGTAGCGCCATTATTAGGTTTGCTGGGTACCGTGATCGGTATGGTGGAATTGTTCGGCTCATTTACCGATAGTGGGCACGATGTTGCGCAGTTTGCGCGTGGTATTTCAGTGGCACTTTATAACACTGCAGCAGGCATTGTGGTGGCAGTGCCAGCCATGATTATGTTTCGCTATTTCCGCGCAAAAGTAGACGGCTTGTTGGTGGATATGGAACAACAGGCGATTAAGCTGGTAGAGATATTGCACGGCGAACGCAAATAATTTTAAGAATTTTTGAGCTTGTTTTCTCTGGCGGATAAGGCGTTTTTTTGTTTGCCGTGTCAGCTTGCTAGTCTACACAAAACGCCTTGTTTTTGCTCAATTTGAAAGCAAAATAAGCGCAAAGAATTGATGACTTTTTGATGGTTAAGTAATTGGTATTAAAGGATAAATATGAATTTTCAGCGCGGTAAAAGGCATGAAGAGCTAGAGATGAACCTAGTGCCATTAATTGATGTGCTATTGGTGATTATCATTTTCTTGGTTGTTAGTGCAACTTTTTCTCGCACCAGCGAGCTGCAAATTAATTTACCCACCGCCGAAGCAAGTGCACCACAAGATAAACCTTTAATTGTGACGGTAGAAGTAGATGCCAGTGGCCGTTATTTAATTAACGGCAACGAATCTGGTGCCACAATCAATGAAATTTCCAGCGCTTTAACCAAGGCGGTTGGTAGCGGCAAAGAACCCACCATTGTGATTAATGCAGACGCCAAAGCCACGCACCAATCGGTTGTGAATGTGATGGAAGCCTCTCGATTAGCAAATTTCACACACATTACTTTTGCCACACAAGCTGGCTCAAGCAATTAATTTTCATATCAAAATAAGTGTTAAGTTTTGCAATTGTGCTTATCATCCCCTCACTTTCGCCAGCTAGGCTGATGTTGTCATGTCGAAATCTTCACGCAAAAAACAAGTCATCCCACACGTTGCTAACGCAAAATTGCTGTATGTGCGTTTGTTTCGTTATGCATGGAAATACAAAGTCTATTTTTTAATCAGTATTTTTGCCTTGGTTGTCCTGTCGGCTAGTAATACAGGGTTTTTGGCGCTCATCAAAAAAGTAACCGACGAAGGCTTTGTTCAGCAGTCGCCCAGGCAGATGTTTCAATTGCCGCTCATCCTATTTGGCTTAATGCTAGTGAGAGCATTTGCAGGCTTTGTTTCGCTGTATTATATGCGCTGGATAGCGCGCCATGTGGTTGAAGCGATTCGAAATGAAGCGTTTTCTAAACTCATGCTGCTGCCCGTTACTTATTTCGATGCTGGTTCATCCAGCGTGACTGTGTCTAAACTCACTTTTGACACAGAGCGCCTTTCAATTGTATCCACTCGTGTGGCTTTGTCGGTTATCCGTGATGCATTAACTGCCGTTGGTTTATTGGGTTACATGCTGTATTTAGACTGGAAACTCACACTCATTTTTGCAGTAGTTACGCCTTTAATGGCGCTTTATTTGCGCAAAATGACCCCAAAATTGCGCGCCAGCGCCAAACGCGTACAAGAATCCATGGGTGATATGACAAAAGCTGCCGAAGAGGCGATAGCAGGTCAGCGCATTGTGAAAATTTTTGGTGCGGGCGAATATGAGATAAACCGATTCGGCAAAATCGTGGCCAACAATCGCCATATTGAATTACGTTTAACGCGTATTTCTGGCTTAAATAGCTTGGTGATTGAGCTGCTCGCCGCAGCGGCATTGGGGCTGGTGGTTTATTACGCCATGGGTGAATTTAGTGCTGGTGAGTTTGCGGCATTTGTTGGGGCGCTACTGATGTTAATTACACCGATTAAACATTTAACCGCTGCTAACGAAGAGTTTCAGATTGGTTTAGCCGCCGCACAAAGTGTGTTTGATGTGATTGACAGCACACCTGAAATGAATGATGGCGAGATGAATATTGCACGTGCCAAAGGTGAAATTGAATTTAAAAATGTCAGTTTGCGTTACGATAATGTGAAGAAATTAGCCTTAGATAACTTGAGTTTTACCATTCAGCCAGGCGAGAAGCTGGCGCTGGTTGGGCGTTCTGGCGGTGGTAAAACTACCTTGGTTAATCTATTGCCGCGTTTTTACGAGCTACAACAAGGTTTAATTTTGCTCGATGGCGTTGATATTCGTGCCTTAGAACTCAAAAATCTACGCAGCCAGTTTTCATTGGTTAGCCAAGATATTGTGCTATTTAACGATACCATTTTTAACAATATTGCTTATGGCGCATTACGTAACGCAACCGAACAACAAGTGATACAAGCCGCTAAAGCCGCACATGCTTGGGATTTTATTGAGCAACTGCCACAAGGATTACAAAACGAGATTGGTGATAGAGGCGTGCGTTTGTCTGGCGGGCAACGTCAGCGCATTGCCATTGCGCGCGCGATTCTAAAAAACGCGCCAATTTTGCTTTTAGACGAAGCGACCAGCGCGCTAGACACCGAATCAGAACAATTTGTGCAGGCCGCGTTGGATACCTTAATGCAAGGGCGCACCTCAATTGTTATTGCACATCGATTAAGCACGATTGAAAATGCCGATAGAATTCTGGTGATGGATCATGGCAAAATTGTAGAGTCAGGTTCCCATCAAGAATTGATCAGCAAAAATGGGCATTACAGCAAGTTATATCAAAAAGAGTTTGATTGATTGGCTGACAACGATGACCATGACACAAGAAATAATTGAGCGCGCTTGGCGCAAAAAAAACGCACTGTATCAATGTGTTTTAGTGCCGCTATCTTGGTTTTTTGCCTTGTTTATTTGGTTAAGGCGATTGGCGTATCGCTTCGGCCTATTAAAATCATACGCATTGCCAGTGCCACTGATTATTGTTGGCAATATTCATATTGGTGGCAGTGGCAAAACGCCCTTAGTTATCTGGTTAATAGCGCAACTCAAGCAGCTTGGCTATCGCCCTGCAGTGATTAGCCGTGGTTACGGCGGCACAAGCAAGTTACCTACACCGGTTTACGCAAGCAGCAATCCAAAAACGGTGGGAGATGAACCCGTACTCATTGCAAATCGCTGTGATTGCCCAGTATTTGTTGGCGCTGACCGCGTGCATGTTGCGGCAGAGTTATTAAAAGCACATCCCGATTGCAATATCATCGTTAGTGATGATGGCTTACAGCACTATCGCTTAAAACGCGATATTGAGATTGCCGTCATTGACGCTGAAACTTATTTGAAACATGCCCATTTATTGCCAGCAGGTTCGCTCAGAGAACCTATTTCTCGCTTAAAAACGGTAGATTTCATCATTAAAAATGGACAATTAAACCCAGATATGATGCATGCTGAACATGTTGAAAACGCCTACTTGATGCAATTAATGGGTGAACAGTTTTATAATCTAGCTGATCCGCAATTAAAAGCGAGCGCTGCAGATTTTAAATGTAACAATATCAAAGCCGCTGCCGGCATCGGCAATCCTGCGCGATTTTTTGAGCATTTACGCCAGTTAGGTTTAAATTTTTCTTGTACCAGTTTTGAAGATCACCATGCTTTTACGGCGCGCGATTTAGCAAAAATAGACTGCGATGTTTTATTGATGACCGAAAAAGATGCGGTAAAATGCAAACCTTTTGCACAAGCGCATCATTGGGTGTTACCAATAAAAGCCACTATGACAGGCAATTTGATACAATTAATCGCGCAAAAATTGCAACAAAATAAGCGTTAAGTCTTCAGTTGAATCTCAGACTTAACACCCAATTTGATTGAAAAAAGGTATGCATATGGACTCCAGATTACTCAATATCTTAGTTTGCCCTGTGACCAAAGGGCCGTTGATTTTTGATAAAAAAAATAACGAACTGATATCCAAGTCAGCGCGCTTAGCGTATCCCATTCGCGATGGTATTCCGGTGATGTTAGAGGAAGAGGCGCGAAAGCTGAGTCCTGATGAAAAAGTTGGCCCAGATGAGAAAATTGGCACAGATGAAAACATCGGTGCCGAAAAAGTTGCTCAATAATAATGGTTAAGTATTGCCACTGCATTCAAGCGAATTGGCAATTGAAATGACTTTTAAAGTGGTGATTCCAGCCCGTTACGCCAGCACGCGTTTGCCTGGCAAGCCATTATTGGATATTGCAGGCAAACCGATGGTGATTCGCGTGGCGGAGCAGGCGGCAAAAAGCGGTGCCAGCGAAATTGTGATTGCGACCGACTTTGAAAAAATCTGCCAAGTGGCAGCGCAATATCATATTAAGGCAGTATTAACGCGCATCGACCATGTTTCTGGCACCGATAGAATCGCAGAAGTGGCGGATAAATTAAATTGGGCAGATGACGATATTGTGGTCAATGTGCAAGGCGATGAGCCGCTTATTGAGCCACAGTTAATTCAAGAAGTTGCGCAGCACTTAACCAATAGCCCAACCGCGGTGATGGCAACCGCTTGTCATGCCATTCACGATGAAGCTGCGCTATTGAACCCGAATATTGTTAAAGTAGTGATTGATGCAAAAGGCAACGCCTTGTATTTTAGCCGCGCGCCTATTCCGTATCCGCGTGATGATATTTACAAGAATAATATTCAAGCCTATCGCCATATTGGCATTTACGCTTACCGTGTGGGATTTTTAAAACAATATGCGCAGTTAAGCAGCACAGAACTGGAAAAAATTGAGAGTTTAGAGCAGTTAAGAGTGTTGCATCATGGCTATAATATTGGCGTAACCGTGACCCAAAATGCACCAGCTAGCGGCGTAGATACGCAAGAAGATTTAGATTATGTGCGAAGTTTATTTTCAGTTTAAGCAGTTAACTAAATATTCGTGCGAAACATAAAATACACCGCACCCAACAAGCACAAACCCGCCCATAAAAAATCCAGCTTAAGTGGTTGATGCATATAAAAAACCGCAAATGGCATAAATACACTTAGGGTAATCACTTCTTGCAACATTTTGAGTTGCGCCAGCGACATGACGGTAAAGCCAATGCGATTGGCGGGCACTTGGAATAAATACTCAAATAACGCAATTCCCCAACTGAGCAGTGCCGCGATAATCCAAGGCTTACTGCCTAAATTTTTAAGGTGAGCATACCAGGCAAACGTCATAAATACGTTTGAGATGGTAAGCAAAATGATGGTTTTGATGATGGCAGACATAGCGCTCTTATGTATTTAGGGTTTATAGTTAATGCGTTTTTCGCACCATTGAATCATTATAAAAAAAACGTATAAAAAACAACATAAACACTAAGTCATTTAAGCCATAAATACTGTAAAAACGCCAGCAAAAATATCTTCGCTATAAAGCTGCATCAGGCTATTTTTTGAAAGCTACGTCACCCAAACCATTATCTACAGCAGCTTATCTATAGCAAATACGCCAATCAGCCGTTAAATGTTTACGGTTAAACTGGCAGCGCTAAGCCAAGCCAAGCCCCAAACTTTAATCATTACCAGCCCAAAATTCGACATAACGACAGGCTCAGCATTATTAATAGCGCTATTGGTGAATGCATACGAAATGACAATGATACTGGCGATATTCATGATTGCCACTGCAATAAGTGCGTTTCTTGTAAAGTGATGATTAACTCGGTTGCTGCAGTGAATCGTTTTAATCATGTTTTAATCAGAAAAAAGCCTACACTTTATCTGAACAAAGCTGACTTAATAAACCGTTAAACGGCAGATTCGCCTGTTTCACCTGTGCGAATGCGAATCACTTGCTCAACTGCGCTGACAAAAATTTTGCCATCGCCGATTTTGCCCGTATGCGCAGCTTTAATAATGGCGTCCATTGCGGCTTCTACCATATCATCGCTAACGACTAACTCAATTTTGATTTTAGGTAAAAAATCCACGACATATTCTGCACCGCGATAAAGCTCAGTATGACCTTTTTGGCGGCCAAAGCCTTTTACTTCGGTGACGGTTAAGCCATTTGCACCAATTTCAGAGAGCGATTCGCGTACTTCATCTAACTTAAATGGTTTGATAATCGCTTCAATTTTTTTCATACTACTCTCCCTGAGTGAATTTGCTTTAAGTTAACCTGCATTTTTAACCAAAAACCGCTTAAATACTGATTGTGCAACTTATTCTACGCATCCATACCAATTTTACAATACACCTAAAAAAATTGTCTTAATATTCGCGCTTGCTAGTGATTGGGTAGCGCCTATCTCTGCCAAATCCGCGTTGTGTGATTCTAACGCCAACTGGTGCTTGGCGGCGTTTATATTCGTTGCGATCAATTAAATTGGTCACGCGATTCACATCTTTTTCACTAAATCCCAGTTGCATAATGGCATTGCGGCTTAAATCGTCTTCCACATAGGCTTGCATAATCGCATCTAAAATTTCGTAAGGCGGCAAGCTATCTTGGTCGGTTTGGTTGGCGCGAAGTTCGGCGCTAGGCGCGCGCGTGATAATACGCAAAGGAATCACAGTTGAAACGCGATTGCGATATTCGGCCAGTTTGTACACAAGCGTTTTCGGTATATCTTTTAACAGTGAAAAGCCGCCTGCCATATCGCCATATAAAGTGCTGTAGCCAACGGCCATTTCAGATTTATTGCCTGTGGTGAGCACAATACTGCCAAATTTGTTACTTAAGGCCATTAATAGCATGCCGCGAATACGCGCTTGCAAATTTTCTTCAGCGGTATCAAATGGTAAATCGCCAAACTCGGGCTTTAAAGTAGCGCAAAATAGGTTAAATAAATCTTTAATAGGGATTTGGCTGTATTTAACGCCGACCAAATGCGCCATTTCAATGGCATCATCCACACTCATACTGGCGGTAAATTCAGATGACATCATCACCACTTTAACGCGATCAGCACCTAATGCATCAACCGCAATGGCCAAAGTTAAGGCAGAATCAATGCCGCCAGACAAGCCCAGCACCACGCTTGGAAAGCCATTTTTATTCACATAATCTTGCAAGCCAAGTGTGAGCGCATGGTAAACAGCTGCTTCTAAATTAAGCTTTGGCAAAATGCTAGCGGGTAATGGTTGGTGCTGAATAAATTCAACAAAGTTTAAATCTTCCACAAAGTTGGGTAATTGCTGCACAACATTGCCTGTGTTATCCAGCACAAACGAGCCGCCATCAAACACTAATTCATCTTGCCCGCCGACCAGATTAAGGTACACCACACTCAAATTCGTCTCAATAGCACGTTTTGCTAACACCTCATAACGTGTTTCAAGCTTGTCCATATGGTAGGGCGATGCATTTAAAGACAGCAAAACTTGCGCGCCCGCCATTTTTGCTTGAATCGCAGGGCCATGTTCCCAGCCGTCAGCACAAATAATCACACCAAATTTTGTACCTTCATGCTCAAAAACCAATGGTGAATCACCTGCGGTAAAATAGCGCTCTTCATCAAATACGCTGTAATTGGGCAGGTATTGTTTGTGATAGGTGGCGCTAATTTTGCCTTGTTGAATAAGCGAAGCCGCATTAAATAACAGGCCATTATGCACATGTGGATGGCCGATTAATAAGCTTATGTTGGGCAGCGCTTTAGCGATGCGTGCAAGCGCGCGCTCACAGGCTAAATTAAAATCTTGTCTAAATAATAAATCTTCGGGCGGGTAGCCGCATAAAGCCAGCTCAGGTGTCATCATCAAACTAGCGCCTTGTGCATAAGCGCGATTTGCGTAACTGATTATTTTGTCAGCATTGCCAGTAATGTCGCCAACAACCACGTTAATTTGTGCCAGCGCAATTTTCATATATTGGCCAAATATTGTGCAAATACGCTATTAATATTTGCCGCCAGCATCTTTGATCATTTTAATAATCTCGGCGTCACCTTTTTTGAGCGCATAAACGTAGGCGGTTAAGCCATATTTATCGCGCGCTTTGACATTGGCTTTATGCGCCAATAAAAGACTGACTATCTCAGCAGAACCGTTATCCACAGCAAGTTGCAATAAAGGCGTGCCTTCAGAATCCTCATGATTCACATCCGCGCCTTTGTTGATCAGAATTCTGGCAGTATCAAATTGCGATTTTTTAATCGCCCATGTTAAAGCTGTCCAGCGTGATTGGTCTTGCATATCAGTATTAGCGCCTTTGTCCACCATAAAAGCCACCGCTTCTGCATGGCCTTCGCGCGCAGCATACATCAGCGGCGAAACACCCAATCGGTCACTCATGTTGGTTTGCGCGCCTTTTGTGATCAAGGCCGAAATCGTTGGTACGTCGCCACTTTTGGCGGCGTACATCAATGCGGTTTTGCCATCATCTGCTTTGGCGTTGGCATCTACGCCATGTTGAATCATCAGGTTAACCGTTTCTGCATAGCCAGAAGTTGCCGCCATGCCAAATGCGCTCCAGCCGCTTTCATCACGAATTTTAGGGTCAGCACCTTTTTCTAATAGCACTTTTACAGTAGCCACATGATTTTTCTTGGCGGCGAACATTAAAGCGGTCCAGCCACCTTTGTCTTTTGCATCAATTAAGGCGCCTTTTTCAAGCAAAACTTTTACTACATCTGCATTATCTTTGCGCGCAGCATACATCAGTGCAGTAATGTCATTTTCGTCTTTGGTATTGACGTCTGCGCCACCCTCTAAAATGGCTTTTACAGTGGCAACATCGCCCTTAGATGCAACTGTAAGCAGATAAGGGATTTCAGCCGCAAAGCCCAATTGCGCAGCAAAACTTAACACTAAAACAGCGACAATATTTTTGATTTGTATCTTCAATAAATGCAAGTGATTACCTTTTCGATTTTAATTGGTGCGTTTAAGCTACATGGCTTTTAACTGCATGGCTGTTACGACTGCTTCACCCAAGCCAGCAGGCGAACTCGCCACCACGCAACCAGCGTTTTCTAATGCTGCAATTTTATCTTCTGCGCGACCGCTACCGCCTGAAATAATCGCACCTGCATGCCCCATGCGCTTGCCTGCTGGCGCAGTTAGGCCTGCAATATAGGCGGCAACGGGCTTAGTGATATTGTGCTTAATAAAATCAGCCGCTTCTTCTTCATCATTGCCACCAATTTCACCCACCATAATAATGGCTTTGGTTTCAGGGTCAGCTTCAAATAATGTTAGGCATTCAATAAAGTTTAAGCCTTTAATCGGGTCGCCACCAATACCCACACAAGTAGTTTGACCTAAACCCAGCGCAGTCGTTTGATGTACGGCTTCGTAAGTTAAAGTGCCAGAGCGTGACACCACGCCCACCTTGCCACGCAGGTGAATGCTGCCAGGCATAATGCCAATTTTGCATTCATCTGGCGTGATAATGCCAGGACAATTGGGGCCAATTAATTTAGTACCGTTAGCTTTTAATGCAGCTTTCACATTGAGCATATCTAAAACAGGTATGCCTTCAGTAATACATACAATCAACTCAATACCCACGTCTGCCGCTTCTAAAATCGAATCTGCCGCGTAAGGCGGTGGTACATAAATCACACTGGCGTTAGCTTGTGTTTCACGCACCGCTTCGCGCATGGTGTTAAATACGGGTAGGTTAAGGTGTAATTGTCCGCCTTTACCCGGCGTCACGCCGCCGACCATTTTTGTGCCGTATATTAAAGCTTGTTCACTATGAAACGTACCTTGTTTGCCAGTAAAACCTTGGCATAATACTTTGGTGTTTTTATTGACTAAAATCGCCATTACTTAACTGCCTGACTTTTAACTGCCAGATTTGTAACTGAAAGCACGGCTTGTTTAGCCGCATCGGTTAAATTTTCTGCCGAAATAATATTTAAACCACTTTCACGTAACATTTGCTTACCCAGTTCAACATTCGTCCCTTCTAAACGCACGACTACTGGGATGAGCATACCGACTTCTTTCACGGCGGTAACAATGCCTTCAGCAATAATATCGCAGCGCATAATGCCGCCAAAAATATTCACTAAAATCGCTTTAACATTGCTATCGGCCAAAATAATTTTAAAGGCTTTAGTCACCGCTTCGGCTGATGCGCCGCCGCCCACATCCAAAAAGTTGGCAGGCATGCCGCCATGCAATTTAATTAAATCCATGGTCGCCATCGCCAAACCCGCGCCGTTCACCATGCAGCCAATATTGCCGTTTAGCGCAATATAATTAAGCCCAGCTTCATGTGCGACTGCTTCTTTAGCGTCTTCTTGCGACCAATCGCGTTGCGCGCTTAAGCTTTTTTGGCGATACAAGGCATTATCATCTACGCTCATTTTGCAATCTAACGCAACCAGTTTGCCACCAGTGGTCACAATTAACGGGTTGATTTCCAGCAATGCTAAATCATTTTCTTTAAATAATTTATACAAGCCTTTGAGCAGCTTGGTAAACGCAGCAGTTTGCTCACCACTTAACCCTAATTTAAAGGCCAAATTGCGCGCTTGAAAATCCACCAAACCGTTCAATGGATCGCATACTTCCTGCAAAATTTGTTCAGGATGATTCGCGGCGATTTCTTCAATATCCATGCCGCCAGCCGATGATGCTATCACTACCACGCGCGCTAAACTTCTATCGACCAGCATGGATAAATATAACTCGCGGGCAATTGGCAAGGTTTCTTCAATTAATACTTGGCTCACCATTTGGCCATCCGGCGCATTTTGATCAGTGATTAATTGTTTGCCCAATAATGTGCTTGCAGTGGCTTGCACTTCAGCTATTGATTTAACCAATTTAACGCCACCCGCTTTACCGCGCCCACCTGCATGGATTTGTGCTTTTACAACCCATGCGTTTGAGTTGATTTTTTCAGCAGCGATACGTGCAGTTTCTGGCGAATTTGCCACCATGCCAGCAGGGGTTGGCACACCATAAAGCTGTAACAAAGATTTGGCTTGATATTCGTGTAGATTCATTTTAAAGTGATTTTTTGCAGGTTTTAATTTTAATCGCCATTTTCGCGCAAAAACGCGGCTTATGCTACTAAAACAGCTAGCAAAAAAGCCATACTTGTAAACTGCCAACCATTTAGATGAGGAAAATAAAATGACACCAGCATCACAAACTCTACGTGAAGTAACGGGCATGGGCTTTAGCTATGCTGGCCTAAAAGATTCTGCTTTAATCATGGTCGATTGCCAAAATACTTATCGCCATGGCGTGATGCAGTTAACCAATGTAGAGCCTGCCATTTTAGAGGCACAAAAGCTATTAAATATGGCGCGCGATTTAAAAGTACCTGTGATTCATATTCAGCATGATGCAGGTGTTGGCACGCCTTATGATGTAACTGCGGACATTGGCGCAATTTCTGCAGAAGTTGCCCCGATAAATGGAGAGTCGGTAGTGATTAAGAATTACCCGAATGCTTTTTGGCACACCGATTTAGAAGCCCAGCTAAAAGCATTGGGCATTGAAAATGTAGTGTTAGCTGGTTTTATGACCCACGTTTGCATTAACTCTACCGCGCGTGGCGCATTTAATCTGGGATTCAAACCCACAGTAGTCGCGAGTGCCTGTGCCACCCGCAGTTTGGTTGGCCCAAAAGGTAAAGTGATCGAAGCGCAAACAATGCACGATAGCGCATTGGCGGCTGTCAGAGATTTATTTGCAGTGGTGGTAGATGATGTCAGCAGTTTAAAAACTTAACCATCATTTAATGATAAAAAAGCCATGTAACTACAGCATGGCTTTTTTGGGTGAAAATTAAGTGTTAAGTTAGTAGGTTCGCAAGCTTACAACGCCTACTTTTAAATAATACTGCTATAAATCCTGCTCCCAAGCATTGCCATACACTTTGCCGTTGCGCGATAAAATAAACATTTGATACATGCTGGTTGCCCACATAAAAGTAGAAGCGATGCTGTAACCGACGCCTGCAACGATGGTGATCCAAGCAAAGCCTGGGGCTAGTTTTGTCAGCCACCATGACAATATATCAAAAATTAAAAATGCAAACGGGAACGCAATCGCGATAATTTTTAATTTTTTCGGTACGCCTACTGCAAAGCTAAAGATAAAGCCGATAAAAAAGAAAATAAAGCTGATACCAAATAAGTGAATATGCGAAACGCGCGTTAAGCCCTGAACAGTTGCGCCTTCGCCTGTAGCTGCCACTTTTTGTACTTCTTCAAAGTTATTAAAATTGGGAATATTGGGGATTGCACTGTGACAAACCACGCAATGCTGCGCAAACACGCCTTTAAAGTGCGCATCCCAATCATCTTTTGGCGCACCTTTTCTCACCCATTGAATAATATCGGCACGCACTGCATCGGGGGCGTTGGCTTTCATTGAGCCGTTTAATTTGCTTTCTAATAAGCTATGGGTGCGGTCACCGTAATAGCTGTAAACGATATCATTTTTAGACAAACCCACTTTGCCATCAGCCATGCCATGCGTGAGCATAATCTGCAAGCCTGCCATTAATAAGCCTACACCAACCACCAATAAATAGCCTGTAAACAAAGCTTTTATGGGTGCTGGCATGTTAGGTAAATTAAGCCATGCTAAGTTATCGGGTGTTGTTTTCATGGTTGATGGCTCGCTTGTTATGATATAAAAATATTATAGGTGAGATACGCAAGGTACACTAGCGCAAACCAACAGACATTAAAATTTCAACTGATATAATAATGTTTATATAAAGTGATATTGGATTTTTGTTATGCGTTTAGTTGTTCAAAGCCGCGCGATTACTGTGGCGCATCTTACTCACATTCACCGCTTAATTGGTGGCAACACGCAATTTATGCAGGTTGGCGAATTTAGTTATTATTTGCCCACACAAGTTAACGATGTAAAAGCCGTTAAATTATTTTGTGCGGAACAATATATTGATTGCGCGCTAGTGCCCGATGCACAACGTTTAAGCCATTTTGGTTTGTGCGTGATGGATATGGATTCAACCTTAATCAGCATTGAATGCATTGATGAAATTGCTGATTTAATGGGTTTAAAAGCGCCAATTTCCGCGATTACTGAAAGCGCAATGCGTGGCGAAATAGATTTTGCCAGTAGCTTAAAGCAGCGTGTGGCCTTGTTAAAAGGCTTACCACAATCAGCATTGCAGCGCGTGATTGATGAGCGCTTAACACTAAACCCAGGTGCTCAGGAATGGATAGCCGCTTGTAAAGCCAACCAAATTAAAACCATGGTGGTTTCTGGCGGATTTACCTTTTTTGCGAATCATGTAAAACAAGCGCTGGGTTTGGATTACGCAGTGTCGAATACGTTAGAAATTGTAGACGCCAAATTAACTGGCAACATGGTGGGTGACATTGTAGATGCTGAGCGCAAAGCGCAAGAGCTGGTAAATCTGCGTGATAGTTTAGGCTTAAAACCTGACCAAACTATTGCCATTGGTGACGGTGCAAACGATTTGAAAATGATGGCTGCTGCTGGCGCTGGTGTGGCTTATCGTGCAAAGCCGATTGTGCAGCGCCAAGCCAGCTATGCGCTGAATTTTATGGGTTTAGACGGCGTTACGCATTTATTCACAGCCTAATTTTCATGCATTTTTAGGTGTTAAGTATTTGTGCTAGCCATACAAATTAGCCATACAAATTAAGTATGCAAATTAAGCATGCAAATTAAACATGAAAATTAAACAAGTAAAGCGAGTTCAGCTTCGCTAAAACCTGCCTGACGACGCGCTTCTAAATTGAATGGTGGTTTTAGCTTTGGTGCGCTGTATTGTTGGCACAGCGCTTCAAATGTTGCAATAGGGTCTAAGTTTTGTGCATCGCAAAGCCAGTTAAACCAAATGTTCCCAATCGCCACATGACCAATTTCATCGCGCAAAATAATCGTTAAAATTTCAGCGGCGACTACATCG
>JBKJRD010000015.1:0-22946 GCA_046594885.1 Methylotenera sp.
GGCACATTGTGCAATTGCCACAAGTAGAAGCCGCACTGGTGGCGCTTAATCCTGAAAATGGCGCAATCAGTGCATTAGTAGGCGGTTTTGATTTTAACAAAAATAAATTTAACCATGCAACACAGGCTTGGCGCCAACCTGGATCAAGCTTTAAACCATTTATTTATTCGGCAGCGTTAGAAAAAGGTTTAACACCAGCTACTATTGTTCAAGACGCACCTTTTTCCATGACAGCAGAAGAAGTGGGTAGCAAAAAAGCATGGCAACCTAAAAATTATGATGGCAAATACAGTGGGCCAATGCGCTTGCGTACGGCGCTAACTAAATCAAAAAACATGGTTTCTATTCGTGTGATGGATCAGATAGGTGTGCGCTACGCACAAGACTACATTACAAAATTTGGCTTTTCACGCAAAGACCATCCAGCCTATCTCACGATGGCGCTGGGTGCGGGCTCAGTTACGGCGTGGGGAATGGCGAGTGGATACGCAGTTTTTGCAAATGGTGGTTTTCGTGTTAAACCGCATTTAATCAGTAAAATTACCGATAGCAAAGGTAATATTATTGAACAAATTCGCTATCCACGCGCCAATAAAGATGCACCAAGAGTCATTGACGGACGCAATGCTTTTTTAATGTCTTCGATGATGCGTGATGTGGTGCAAAGAGGCACTGCAACCAAAGCCAGACAGTTAGGCCGCAACGATTTGGCGGGTAAAACCGGTACAACCAATAATCAAGTGGATGCTTGGTTTGCTGGGTATAACCCAAGACAAGTTGCAATTGCCTGGATTGGATATGATCAACCACGTTCGCTGGGGCGCGATGAGACAGGTGGAAGAGCTGCTTTGCCGATTTGGATAAGCTATATGGCTACTGCTTTAAAAGGCATGCCAGAAAAGCCAGTTTTTGTGCCGGACGGCGTGATGATGCTCAGAGTTGATGCGTATACTGGTGTGCTTATTGATCAGGATGCAGACGGAATTGACGAATATTTTTATCAAGAAAATCCGCCGCCATCAGCCCCAATAGCATTGCCACCGATGCAAGAAGCTGATGAACCCTACTTTTCAGACAGTTTGATTGATAATCCATTACAATCGCCGCCTGCACAAGTGCCACAGCAGCCATCGCCTGCACCAGCCAATAGCCAGCTAAATAACACTAACCTTATTGAGGCGCCAAATCGCGCTAGTAATGCAGCAGGCAGTAATGCTGCAAAGCCGCCGCCAAAACCTAACAAAACGCGAAATAACACCGACTCTGCTTCGCATATATTGAATCCATCAGGCTACTAATATTTTTTATGACGCGCGAAAATCAAGAACATATTCGGCAGATGATTGCCCAGCAAGCTGCGCGCATGATGGCAGAAGATGGCATTAATGACTTTGCTTACGCCAAGAAAAAGGCGGGTAAGCAGTTGGGCATTAGCGAAAATAGTGTTTTACCTACCAATGCCGAAGTCGAAGAAGAAATCAGGCTTTATCATGAAATTTATAATGCAGATGAACAGCCGCTAGAGCTAGAAAAACTGCGCAAAGCGGCATTGATCACCATGCAAGTTTTTGCGCGTTTTAATCCGCACTTAACAGGTAGTGTATTGGATGGTACGGCAGGAAAGTTTGCGCAAACCAATATTCATTTATTTGCCGATAGCGCAAAAGAAGTAGAAATGTTTTTGCTGAATATGCAAATTCCGTTTGAGAGCAGCGAAAAATCGTATCGATTATCGGATAAACCCAGCAAGGATAAAAAAGATAAAGTGCGTAAAAGCGTGCCAGTTTTTACCCTAGAAACAGCGCTTGGCGTGCAAAAATTGAGTGTGTTTGATGTAGACGATTTACGTATCGCCACCAAGAAAACCAGTGATGGTGCCAATGCAGAGCGAATGGATATGACTGCATTACAGACGTTAATTGCGTGTTAATTATTTGAATTTGCTGCCATTTATAGGGTTAAGTTTGGTAGTAAGCGCTTTTTTAGACGACTTAACGCTCAAAAGCACTTAACTTTTTAACCACTTTGCTACATCCATGGCAAAATACGTCAAAATTGCATCCGCACCTGCGCGTTTAAACGCTAATAAACTTTCTAATACACATGCGCGTTCATCTAACCAGCCATTTTGCGCCGCCGCTTTGAGCATGGCATATTCGCCACTGACTTGATAAGCAAATGTGGGCACGCCAAATGTATCTTTCACGCGGCGCACAATATCCAAATACGGCATGCCCGGTTTGACCATCACCATATCTGCGCCCTCAGAAATATCCAGCGCAACTTCATTCATGGCTTCATTTGAATTGGCAGGATCCATTTGATACGTATATTTATTGCCTGTGCCTAAGTTGCCAGCTGAACCTACCGCATCGCGAAACGGGCCATAAAAAGCCGATGCATATTTGGCAGAATATGCCAAAATTTTGGTATGAATATTGTGCGTGCTTTCCAGCGCATCACGGATCTGTCCAACGCGGCCATCCATCATGTCGCTGGGCGCCACAATATCGGCACCCGCTTGCGCGTGCGAAATGGCTTGCTTAACCAAAACTTCTATCGTTTCATCATTCAATACATAACCAGCCGCATCAATCAAGCCATCTTGGCCATGCGTGGTGTAAGGATCTAAGGCCACATCCGTCATAATGCCCAACTGCGGATATTGGGCTTTTAACGCTTTGACTGCACGTTGCAACAAGCCATTTTCGTTAAACGCTTCTGCAGCATCTAAGCTTTTAAATTTCACGTCCACTACTGGAAAAAGTGCTAATAATGGAATGCCAAGTGCCACACATTCGCCTGCAGTTTTGAGTAATACATCAATACTTTGGCGCTTAACCCCTGGCATTGAGCTCACTTCTTCTACGCGATTTTCGCCATCCAGCACAAATACAGGGTAGATTAAATCATTGGTAGTGAGCACATTTTCGCGCATTAAACGCCGCGAAAACTCATCTTTGCGCATGCGGCGTGGGCGAGAATAGGGATAGCTCATATTGAATCCTTCTATTTAGACTTGTGCTTGTTCATTCAAAGTAGTACTTAACCCAATTAAAACATCCAATTTTGACAATTTTAAGCAAATACTTTTGCCAACTCAGCGCCAGGGTCAATTTGTCGCATAAACGCCTCGCCCACTAAAAATGTATGCACGTGATTATCACGCATTAATTTGACATCGTCAGCGCTAAAAATGCCTGATTCAGTCACCACAATACGGTCTTCTGGTAGCTTATCCAGCAAGTCTAGCGTGGTCTGCAAAGTAACATCAAAGGTGCGTAAATTGCGGTTATTAATACCAACTAGTGGCGTTTCTAGTTGCAAAGCTAACTCCAATTCGTCACCATCATGCACCTCTACCAACACAGCCATATCCAATTCATGCGCAACCTTTTCAAGCGCACGCATCTGGCTTAATTCAAGCGCAGCCACAATAAGCAAAATACAATCGGCTCCCATTGCGCGTGCTTCATATACTTGATAGGCATCAATCATGAAGTCTTTTCGCAACACAGGCAAACTGCAAGCCGCACGCGCTAGTTTTAAATAGTCACTACTACCTTGAAAATATTCATTGTCAGTGAGTACTGACAAACAAGCAGCGCCGCCATTCTCATAACTTTCAGCAATTTCTGCTGGATCAAAATTGGCGCGAATCACGCCTTTAGATGGGCTGGCCTTTTTAATTTCGGCAATCACAGCAGCGTTGCCTGCTGCCATTTTTGCGCGAATGGCACCTAAAAAATCACGCGGCTTAGTTTGGGCTAAAGCAAGCTGGCGCATTTTATCTTGGCTAGTAACTGCTTTTGCCGTTGCAACTTCCACTATTTTGGTCGCTAAAATTGTATTTAAAATATCACGCATATAAAAAAATAACTATGGATTAAAAAATCTATTGATAAGTGTTGCCATTATGTTTAATCCAGCCGCCAAAATGGCCGCCTTGCGGGTCGCGATGTGTCCAATGCACGATGCCACCTTTTGGGTTATACACATATTCACCGCGAAAGTGAATGAAATCGCCCACTTGAATGCTATCAATGCGCGGTGCCAAATCTATATTGTGCGCAAAGAGTAAGGTTTGCCCGCTACTGACTTTGACTAAAAATTTTTGGTGGCGCGAGCCATGATGATCATCCGCCAAAATTTTAATCACTTTACCGCTATCTTCCACCTGAACATCACTGATTTTAGCTAAAAATAACGCGTTAACTCCACGCAAATTCGGTTCGGTTAATCTAGTTTTATTTGAATCTATTTTTGTTAACTTTAGCTTAATTAAATCTGAAGAGCGATCACTTAACGATTTTAACGACAATGTTTGCGTTTGCGATTTAACCGCTGTAGCTGATTGTTTGCCATTACCATTGTTAAAAGGTTGCTCACTTTGTGAGCAAGCACTTACTAACAATAACACTGCTAACATTAAACTTTTGATGGCATGAAATGACATATTAAACCGCCTTAAGCGCATTTAGTTTAGCTAATGCTTCGCCGCTATCAATTACTATAGCGGCTTTTTCGATGCCCGCTTGTAAGTTAACCGCTAATCCAGCCACATAAATTGCCGCGCCTGCGTTCATTAATACAATGTCTCTTGCTGCAACGTTTTTACCCTCTTTTTGAGCGTTAAGTACCCCTAAAATCATGGCTTTAGATTCATCTGCATTTTGTACTTGTATGCTTTTTAAATCGTGCAGGCTTAACCCAAATTGCGCTGGGTTAATTTTATATTGGCTTATTTTTCCGTTTTTAAGTTCTGCTACAAACGTATCGCCTGTGAACGAGATTTCATCCATGCCATCACAGCCATGCACTACTAACACATGTTCTGAACCTAAATTTTGCAGCACTTTTGCCAGCGTTAAGGTTAACTCTTGTTTAAAAACGCCCATGACTTGCCGTTTTGCGTTGGCGGGGTTGGTCAGCGGGCCAAGTAAATTAAACAGGGTGCGTACGCCTAACTCACGCCTCACAGGCGCTGCGTGCCTCATTGCGCTGTGGTGGTTGGGCGCAAACATAAAACCAATACCGATTGTATTCACGCAGTTAGCAACTTGCTCAGGCGTTAAGTTTACATTGACGCCAAGTGCCTCTAACACGTCGGCACTGCCACAGGTGGATGAAACCGAACGCCCGCCGTGTTTGGCGACTTTTGCGCCAGCGGCGGCGGCTACAAAAGCCGAAACTGTAGACACATTAAAGGTTTGAATGCCATCGCCACCCGTGCCGCAGGTATCAACTAAATGCGTATCGTCAACAATATCTACCTTAGTAGATAGCGAACGCATGACGGTTGCAGCGGCGGTTATTTCATCCACGCTTTCGCCTTTGATGCGCAAAGCGATTAAAAAACCTGCAATTTGTGCAGGTGTGAGCTCGCTTTGCATCACTTGCTGCATGATACTTAACATCTCAAAATGGCTTAAATCTTGACCTGCTAATAGCTGTTCAAGTGCTGACTTATAAGTGATTAACGACATCGCACTTAATATGCCTTCAAAAAATTATTGAGCAAGGCATGGCCGTGCTCAGTTAATACCGATTCAGGATGAAACTGCACGCCCTCTATGGGCAACGTTTTATGCTTAACCCCCATAATCTCACCATCATCTGTCCATGCGGTAATCTCTAGGCAATCGGGTAGGCTTGCACGCTCAATGACCAATGAATGGTAGCGCGTAGCGATGTAAGGATTAGGTAAATCTTTAAATACGCCAGTATTGGTATGATGAATGAGTGAAGTTTTACCGTGCATTAATGTTTTGGCTTTAATAATATGCCCGCCAAACGCTTGGCCTATACTTTGATGCCCCAAACAAACGCCGAGCAATGGAATTTTGCCTGCAAATTCATGAATCAGAGGCACGCTAATGCCCGCCTCGTTTGGGGTGCAGGGGCCAGGTGAAATGACAATATGGCGCGGATTCAAAGCTTTCACCATCGCCAAATCTATTTCATCATTACGATACACTTTTACTTCTTGTCCTAACTCACCTAAATATTGAACGAGGTTATAGGTAAAAGAATCGTAGTTGTCTATCATCAATAACATATGGATTGCATCATTCTCTCAATATTCATTGAGTCTTAATAAGCTATTTATATAAATTACTTTACTGCAGCAGTTTTTCAAAACGAAAAGCCGAAATAGGCCTGCTAAAATAAAAACCTTGAAAATAAAGGCAACCAAATTTTTTCAACTGTTCAAACTGCTCAATATGCTCAATGCCTTCGGCAACAATATTGCATTGAATGGTTTGACCAATCGCCAATATCATTTGGACAATGGCAGCATCATTCGAGTCTGTCAGCATATCGTTGACGAAAGACCGGTCAATTTTAATCTGTGTAACAGGTAGTTTTTTCAGATAAAGCAAAGAAGAATTACCCATACCAAAATCATCCAACGCAATTCTAACGCCAATTTCTTTTAGCAGATGCATTTTGTTAATCACATCATCAATGTTGTCAATAGCAGCAGTTTCGGTTAATTCTAGCTTTAAATAATCAGGGTTAATGCCTGTATTACTGATAATTTCGCGTAGCTCTTGCACAAAATTGATGTACAAAATTGTTTTGCGCTAATGTTAACCGATACCCTGATTTTACTTAAGTTAGGCGTACTTTCCCATATTTTTATCTGTTTGCAAGCTTGATTGAGTACCCAAAAACCCATTTTTATAATCAGATTATTTTTTTCAGCAATTGGAATAAATTCTTCAGGATTAATCAACCCCAGTGTTGGGTGCGACCATCTTAATAACACTTCTGCACCCACAATTTCTTGCGCTGTATTGACGATGCTTTGATATTGCAAATAAAACTCTTCGTTTTGTAACGCAATATGCAATGCAGATTCAAGCGTAAAATGACGTTCTAAATTGCCTTTTGTCTGCTCGTCATAAAACCTGAACGTATTGCGGCCAGCCGCTTTGGCTTCGTACATGGCAATATCCGCATGGCGTAAATGATCTTCAAAACCCAACTCATCGTTATTGAATAAGGCAATACCTAAGCTTGCGGAGGTATTAAATTCAAATACATCCAATTGATAACTTTTATTCAGTTCTGACAATAGTTTTTGCGCCACTTCGGTGGCTTGGCTATAAGCAATATTGGCTAAATTATCCAGATTTTCGATAATCAGCACAAACTCATCGCCGCTGAGACGCGCAACTGTGTCTCCCGCCCTAACGCTTTGTTGAATTCTTTTGGCCACTTCAACCAGCAGGCGGTCTCCCGCATCATGACCTTTGGTGTCGTTGAGTAGTTTAAAGTTGTCTAAATCGGCAAATATCAGTGCGCAATGCATTTTTGAGCGTTTGCTGCTGATAGATGCATGCTTGAAACGATCCACTAATAAACGTCGATTCGGCAAATTAGTTAAGGTGTCGTAGTAAGCAAAATTTTCAATTTCTTGCTGGGCTTTTTTTTGTTGCGAAATATCGCGTATAAATCCAGTCACTAAAGTGTTACCGTCTTCTTTAAGCGATGTAATGGTTAACTCTACTGGAAACTCTGAACCATCTGCGTGCATGGCAGTTAACTCCAAGCGACGATCAAAAATATGTTTTTTGCCAGTTAATACAAACTCTTGGTGCTTGGTGTCATGCGCATGACGTAACGATGGTGGGATAATCACTTCGGCCAGCGATTTACCAACCACTTGCTGTTTGCTGTAACCAAAAATCCGCTCGGCGGCAGGGTTAAATTCGACTAGCGCGCCTTTGTCGTCTATGGTGACAATGCCATCTAAGGCGCCGTTAATAACCGCGCGCAATTTTTTGTCGTTACTGCGTAGGGCCGCTTCTGCTAAATTTCGCTCTGATTGCAGCATGGCAACCAACAGCATAACAACTACTAAAGTCACCATAAACATCCACAGTGAAAAAATACCTTCACCAACATTATTGCCATAAAAAGAGCCATAACCGTAAGAAGCAACCCACACGCTAAGCAGCGACAAAATAATCACCGCCAGCGAGCCACCGACAATGCCAAAGCTCATGGCTGCCCAAACCATCGCCGGTAGAATCAAAAATATGGACAGCATAAATTGATTGCTTAAATTAGGCACCATGGCAGAAATGGCAAGTTCGCAAACGATAAACAAAATCAACCAAGCCATGAGTTGATTAAATTGCTGGGCGTTAATCTGCAAGCTTTTTTTGCTGATATTTAATACCAGCGGCAAGGCGAGCAAAATACCAACTGTGTCACCCGCCCACCACACCAGCCAAATTCTAGTGAGTTGATTATCTGCTATTAAGTTATTGAAATATAAAGTTAATGTACCGCCTGTGGCAGAAACCAGCATGCCAATCATCGCCATGCCCAACATTAGCGCAATATCACGCTGCTTGATAAGCGCATGATTAAATTTGAATTTTTGCAATAAAAAAGTGGTTAAGTAGGGTGCTAAAGTATTGCCAATTGCAATACTAATTGCGCTAAAAAAGCTTAAATCAGCAGAAAAGTTAACGAGGAAAGCCGCTAAAAAAATAGCAGGCAAGCTGATATTGCCCCAGCGCATGATTGAGCCAACAGCAATGCCAGTTGGTAGCCAAATTAAGGTCACAACTGACTCTTTGTACTGCACCATCAAGCCTAGTTTGGCTGTTAAAAAATAAGCCAGCGCAACTAGTACAAAAATGCCTGCTTTTGAATGCATATAACTAAATATAGACTTATATTTATACACAATCATGATTTTGCATTCAATTTTTTTAACAGGTTTAAATGTTGATTGTGCTAATTAAGGTCTAATCCTGCCTGCACCAGTTCTGCCGCACGCAACACAGCGCGCGCTTTGTTTTGCGTTTCAATCCACTCACTGTGCGGAATTGAATCGGCCACAATGCCAGCCCCTGCCTGCACGTAAAGTGTATTATTTTTAATCACTCCTGTTCTAATCGCAATGGCGACGTCCATATCGCCGTTAAAGCCTAAATATCCAACTGCGCCAGCGTAAATGCCGCGCTTGCTAGGTTCTAACTCATCAATAATTTCCATCGCGCGTACTTTGGGTGCGCCCGAAACAGTGCCAGCTGGGAAAGTGGCTTTAATCACATCAATCGCGTCCATGCCAGGCTTGAGTTTGCCCTCTACATTGCTCACAATATGCATCACATGTGAGTAACGCTCTATCATCATGTTATCAGTCACTTTGACCGAGCCTGTGACAGCCACGCGACCGACGTCATTGCGGCCTAAATCCATTAATTGCACATGTTCTGCGCGCTCTTTGGGGTCGGCTAATAATTCTACTGATAGTGCTAAATCTTCTTCGCGCGTTTTGCCACGCGGGCGTGTGCCAGCAATTGGGCGCGCAGTCACCGTGCCGTTTTCAAGGCGCACTAAAATCTCAGGTGATGCGCCCACCACATGGTGATCGCCCATGTCGTAATAAAACATATACGGCGATGGGTTTAAGCTACGCAAAGCACGATACAAAGATAAGGGCGGTGCGCTAAAAGCTTGCGCCATACGCTGGCTTAATACCACCTGCATAATATCGCCATCTAAAATATATTGCTGTGCGCGAATTACCGCGGCTTTGAAGTTATGTTCGCCAAATTCAGATTCAGCAGTGGTTTTGGGGCTAGCTTTTGCTTGTGGAATCGCCACGGTATTGCGTAACATTTTGACCAAGTTATTTAAACGATTTAGGCCGTCTTGATAAGCGTTTGCCTGTGCTGGGTTAACGTATACTATAAAATATAGCTTGCCGCTTAAATTATCCACCACCGCCAATTCTTCAGAAACCATTAACAACATATCAGGCGTTGCAATGGCATCACATTTTTTGGTGTTAGCCAAACGTTTTTCAATATAACGTACTGTTTCATAACCAAAATAACCCGCCAAGCCACCCGTAAAACGCGGCAAACCTGCATATGGTGGCGTTTTAAAGCGAGCTTGATAGCTTTTTACAAAGTCTAGTGGATTAAGACTATCAGATGATTCAATCACCATTTCACCTTCTAGCACTTGAACATGGTTGCCATGCGCTACGATGCGTGTTTTAGCTGGCAAGCCGATAATAGAGTAACGCCCAAAACGCTCACCGCCTTGCACGGATTCTAATAAATATGAAAAGGGTTGATTAGCGAGTTTAAGGTATAAAGAAAGTGGCGTATCTAAATCTGCAAAAGTCTCTAATACAAGCGGTATGCGGTTGTAGCCTTGCGCGTTAAGCGCGTTGAATTCTGCTTGAGTAATGGTGCTAAACATAAATTTCCTAACAGTGTGATTGGTTTAATGGGTGTTGCTGGCAATTATTCACTGGGTTTTTAGTCCAGTGAATATTGTTTAGCTTCGCCACCATCGCCCATTAAAAGTTTGTTTGTTGTTTAGGAAATACATATTAAATGCGTAAAATTGTTAAAAGCACATGCTCATTATTCTGCAAGGATTAAATGCACGACTTCACTGAGTTGATTAATCATGGCATCAACCGAAGCGATATCGATACTATACCCCTGATTATAGCCGTAAGGCACGGCAAATATGAAGCAACCTGCATTGTGTGCTGCGGCAATATCCGTTTTAGAGTCGCCAATTAATACCGCTTGATTAGGTAAAATGGCCAATTTTTCGCAAATGTAGAAAATCTGGTCAGGTTCAGGCTTCTTTTTTGCCAAGGTATCGCCAGAAACGACGATATCGAAATAAGTTGATAAACCACTTTTTTGTAATAATGGCATGGTAAAAGCAGCAGGTTTATTGGTAATACAAGCCAGTTTTACGCCAGTTTTTTTTATCAATTGTAACGCTTCGATTACCTGCGGATAGGGTTGGCTATCAGCCACGTTTTGCGCATAAGCCTTGAAAAATAAAGGCTGTGCAGTCGCTAATAATTCAGGTGACGGCTCAGTATTGAGTTGCTGCGCTAAACATCGCGTAATTAAAGTGGCAGCCCCTTCACCAATAAAACTTTCGATTTTTTTAGCGGCTAATCTGGGCAGATTCAGCGTCTCTAACATGCTGTTTGCCGCCGATGCAATTTCTGGCGCGGTGTGAACCAGTGTACCGTCAAGATCAATCAGGACGGCTTTAACCTTATATTTCATCAGGGTTTAATCAAGTAAATAGTTTAATAGAATAAATATTAAACAAAATTAGGTGTTAAGTAGCCGTTAAAGACTCAATATGATTGAATAATGCAAGGTACTTAACCACTAAAAACAGTCAATTTTTATTCAATATTTAATTAACTGTTGCTAGTGAAGCTCGCATCGCACTGACCACAGTATCGTAACGATTTTTATCATTCTCACCAGGTGCGCCAAAAATCGCACTACCCGCTACGAACGTATCGGCACCTGCTTTTGCAATTTCTGCAATATTCATCGCGTTTACACCGCCATCCACTTCAAGCCAAATTTGACGGCCTGTTTTTTCATAATAAGCGTCAATACGGGCGCGCGCTTGCTTTACTTTTACCAGTGTTTCTGGAATGAATTTTTGACCGCCAAAACCAGGGTTAACCGACATTAACAAAATCATATCCACTTTATCCATTACGTGGTCTAAGTAACTCAATGATGTTGCCGGGTTAAAAACCAAGCCCGATTTACAGCCTAATTCACGCACCATAGCCAAGCTACGGTCAATATGGTCAGACGCTTCTGGGTGAAAGGTAATAATATTAGCACCTGCTTTGGCGAAGTCAGGAATAATACGATCAACTGGTTTTACCATTAAATGCACGTCAATTAACGCACCTAATTTATTGGCGGTTTCGCGGATTGCATCACACACTAAAGGGCCAATGGTTAAGTTGGGCACGTAGTGATTATCCATCACGTCAAAATGCACAATATCAGTACCAGAGTTAATCACATCTTCAATTTCCTGGCCTAATTTGGCAAAATTGGCAGAAAGAATACTAGGGGCAATTCTATAAGTTTTATCCATGGTGGCTATCCAATATTTCCTATGTCGACAATTTTTATAAGATTATTTAATTAACTGTAACGAATGACAGTGATAAGCCGTTATTTTAACGCCATTTTGACCTTTTAGGCCATTTGCCATGCATAACATCAGTGAATTTTATCCACGCATCCATTATGCAATTGATAGATGCATGGTTTTAAATGACGTTAATCTTACTCATATGATGAATGAATTGGTAAAATAGCGGCATGCAGCTTTATACAATTGGTGTTAATCACACCACTGCCCCACTCTCTATCCGCGAGCATGTTGCGTTTAATAACGACAATTTACGCCATGCGTTAAGCGATTTAACCGCACAAAATGTGGCGGAAGCCGCTATTTTATCCACTTGTAATCGCACCGAAATTTATGTGCAATCTGCAACGTCTGAACCTGTTTTGAATTGGTTGGCGCAATATCACCGCTTAGATTTTAAGCATATTCAGCCTTACACCTACACGCTGAGTAATGAGGATGCAGTCAAACATGCGTTTCGCGTGGCTTGTGGTTTAGATAGCATGGTACTGGGTGAGCCGCAAATTTTGGGTCAGTTTAAGCAATCGGTAAAAGTAGCGCAAGATGCAGGCACGCTGGGTATTTTGCTGCACAAACTGTTTCAACGCACCTTTGAAGTGGCCAAAGAAGTACGCACCAATACCGATATTGGCGGCAGTTCAATATCCATGGCGGCGGCTGCGGTTAAATTAGCCCAACGTATCTTTGGCGACATTAGTAATCAACAAGTATTATTGATAGGTGCAGGTGAAATGATTGAACTATGCGCAGACCATTTTGCTGCGCAAAAGCCCAAATCAATCACCGTTGCCAACCGCACAATTGAGCGTGGCGCACAATTAGCAGCAAAAATCGCCGCACAAAATATTAACGCAGAAGCGATTTTACTCAACGATTTGCCCGCCCGTTTTGCCGAATTTGACATTGTGATGACCAGCACTGCTAGCCAATTGCCGATTGTGGGTTTAGGCATGGTAGAGCGCGCGATTAAAACGCGCCGTCATCGCCCCGTATTAATGGTCGATTTGGCCGTGCCGCGTGATATTGAGCCAGAAGTGGCGCAATTAGATGATGTGTTTTTATACACGGTGGATGATTTAGCGCAAGTGGTGAGTGACGGCATGGAAAATCGCCAAACCGCAGCGCTTAATGCAGAGATGATTGTGGCGGCGCGCGTTGAAGGTTTTATGCAGTGGCTTAAAAAGCGCGATGCCGTACCCACCATTAAAGCCCTGCGATATCAAGCCGAGGCAATCCGCATCAATGAGTTAGAAAAAGCACTTAAGCTAATTCAAAAGGGTGAAAACGCGGCTATTGTGTTGGATATGCTCAGCAACGCGCTGACCAATAAATTTTTGCATGCGCCTAGCCATGCCTTAAATGCTGCACAAGGTGACGAACATGCCAGACTAGAACAGTTATTGCGCCAGCTATACCATATTAAAGGCTAGCTAGTTCAGATTAGCACCAGTTAGGCTGCGCCCCTAGTTGAAATTGCCGTCAATTTATACCATAATGGTTTCTTTACGGTTTTAAGGTTTTTATATGGCAACTTCTATCACACTTAAAAATATTCCAGATCATGTTTATAACAGCCTACGTGCCGCCGCTGATGCGCATCATCGTAGCTTAAATGGTGAAATTATTGCTTGCTTAGAACAAAGCTTGTTGCCGCAAAAAAGCAATGCGCAAGAACATCTGGCCAAAGCGCGTGAAATAAGACTTGCGCTCGCACCGCTTACATTTAACGCAGATGACATCGCTGAAGCGATTAAACAGGGTAGAGAATAGCGACTTATTTCTATGATTGTTGTAGATACCAACGTAATAGCCGCCCTTTATCTACCCGGTGAGAGCTCTACCTTTGCCGAAATTTTATTTACGCAAGATTCTGACTGGGTAGCGCCTTTGCTGTGGCGTAGCGAAATGCGTAATACGCTCACCAAGTATTTGCGTGCAGGATTAATGAGTTTAGAGCAGATTTATCAAATTCAGCGCGAGGCAGAAGATTTATTGTCAGGCAACGAATATCAAGTTAATAGCCTAGACATACTCAAGCTAGCAGCAACCAGTCAATGTTCCGCTTACGATTGCGAGTTTGTGGCGCTAGCACGCTATTTACAATGTCAATTAATTACGCAAGATAAACAAATTTTGGCACAGTTTCCGCAACATACAACTGCCCTAAAAAATATAGAAATTAGACATATATGAAACCCAGCATGATTAGAAAGCTCGCTACTTTAAGCGAGCGCTTAGAAGAATTAAATCGCCTGATGAGCAGTGAAGGTGTGACCAATAATATGGATAATTATCGCAAAATTACCCAAGAGCACGCCGAAATCACGCCAATTGTGGAGCAGTATCATTTATATGAACAGGCCGAAGCTGACATCAAAGAAGCGCAAAACATGTTGAGCGACCCCGACATGAAAGAGTTTGCACAAGAAGAAATTGATAATGGCAAAGCAACTTTAGAAAAAGTAGAACTGGATTTACAGAAACTATTATTACCAAAAGACCCGAATGATGATAAAAACATCTTCTTAGAAATCCGCGCAGGCACGGGTGGTGATGAATCGGGCTTATTTTGTGGCGATTTATACCGCATGTATAGCCGCTATGCCGACCGCCAAAAATGGAAAGTCGAGATTATGTCGGCTAATGAATCAGAAGTGGGCGGTTATAAAGAGATTATCGCCAAAATAGAAGGCTATGGCGCGTACTCTAAAATGAAATTTGAATCTGGCGTGCATCGTGTGCAACGGGTGCCAGATACCGAAACGCAAGGCCGCATTCACACCAGTGCGTGCACGGTAGCCGTGTTAGCAGAGGCAGACGAAATTAACGATACGATTATTAACCCTGCCGATATTCGCATTGATACTTACAGAGCATCGGGCGCAGGCGGTCAGCATATCAACAAAACCGATTCCGCTGTGCGCATTACGCATGCACCGACTGGCATTGTGGTGGAATGCCAAGAAGGCCGCAGCCAGCATGCCAATAAAGCGCAGGCTTTAGCCGTTTTAGCGGCGCGCATTAAATCGAAACAAGTAGATGCGCAAAATAGTGCAATCGCCAGTGAGCGCAAAAGTTTGATTGGCAGTGGCGATAGAAGTGAGCGTATTCGCACCTATAACTATCCACAAGGCCGCATTACCGACCACCGCATCAATTTAACTTTATATAAAATTGATGCGATTACCGAAGGTGATATGGATGAGTTGATTGGGGCGTTATCGGCAGAACATCAAGCCGATTTATTGGCGAGTTTGGGTGAAGATAATTAAGCAATTAAAAGCTTGGCAAACAATACTTAACCTACAAAAAACATCAAAAAATATTCACAGATGTTTATTCTTTAATATCCAATTCCTGAATTTTCCGCGTTAATGTATTTCTGCCCATGCCAAGCTGATTAGCCGCTTCAATACGGCGGCCATCGGTGTGTTGCAGCGCTTTTATAATCATGACGCGCTCAAATTCTTTGGTGCGCGCTTCTAATACATTTTGTTCGCCGCGATTGAGTGCATCTGATACTTCTTGCGCCAGCGCTTCTTGCCAAGAGTTAACGGTAATAGTTTTGCTGTTATCTTCTTTTAATTCTGGCGGCAAATCCACCACATCAACATTTTGCCCAGGTGCCATCACGGTTAACCAGTGACACACGTTTTCTAGCTGACGTACATTACCACTCCAATTCACCGCGGTTAAGTAACGTAATGCTGCCGTAGATAATTGCTTGGGTTCTACGCCTAATTGAATGGCGCTTTGTGCTAAAAAATGTTTGGTTAGGTGCGGAATATCTTCGCGGCGTTCGCGTAAAGGCGGTAAGCGTAAGCGAATCACATTTAAACGATGAAATAAATCTTCACGAAATAAACCCAATTTCACACGCTCTTCTAAATCTTGGTGGGTGGCAGCAATGACACGCACGTTCACTTTAATGGGCTGATGGCCGCCCACACGATAAAATTGCCCATCACTTAACACGCGCAACAGGCGAGTTTGTAAATCGGCTGGCATATCGCCAATTTCATCTAAAAATAATGTACCGTTATCGGCTTGCTCAAAACGCCCGCGCCGCGCGGCTGCCGCACCTGTAAAGGCGCCACGCTCATGCCCAAATAATTCAGACTCTAATAAATCTTTTGGAATAGCCGCTGTGTTAATGGCAATAAATGGTTTTTCTGCACGCGGGCTGTGCTTGTGTAAGGCGCTGGCGACCAACTCTTTACCACTGCCAGATTCACCATTGATTAATACGGTTGCGTGCGAGCGACTTAACCGTCCAATCGCACGAAAAACTTCTTGCATAGCAGGCGCTTGGCCGATAATTTCTGGTGTTTCTTCTAAGGCCACGTTATCAACGGCTTGGCGCATGCTTTCTTCCACCGCACGTTTAATCACATCGATGGCTTGATCTACATCAAATGGTTTGGCTAAGTATTCAAAAGCACCACCTTGAAAAGCCGCAACTGCACTTTCTAGATCAGAATACGCTGTCATAATAATCACAGGAATATCAGGATAGCGTTGCTTAATTTCAGCTAAAAATTCTAAGCCAGAGCCGTTAGGCATGCGAATGTCGCTGACAACCACTTGTGGCTGCTCGCGATTAAGCGCGTTGAGCGCTTCGGCAACAGATGAGAAAGTTTTAAACTCTAAATCGGTGCGTGCGAGGGCTTTTTCAAACACCCAGCGAATCGATTTATCATCATCTAAAATCCAAATTGGTTTCATTTTTTTCTCATTAATACATCAAATTAATTGTGATGTTCGGTTATTTATTGGCTAGGTTTTCTGGTTACTTAACACTTATTATTGCGCAATAATGGCGCTTTTAATCACAGTGGTTTCAATCGGTAACAGAATCGTAAAACAAGTGTTGCCAGGCTGGCTGCTACAATCAATCATGCCGTGATGTTGCGTGACAAAAGTCTGCGCCAGCGCAAGGCCTAAGCCGCTTCCACCTTCGCGACCAGAAACTAAAGGATAAAAAATCTTATCGTGAATATCGGCAGGTATGCCTGGCCCGTTATCAATAATTTGCAACTTAATCGCCACGCGATAACGTTTTTTTGCCAATGTGACTTGGCGTTCTGCACGCGTTCTTAAAATCACTTCTGCATTTGGCGTGTTATTGGATTGCATCGCTTGTACTGCGTTGCGCGCGATATTGAGCACGGTTTGAATCAATTTTTCGCGATCACCAATCAGATCGGGCAAACTACTATCGTAATCGCGACGCACTTTAATATTGTTGGGCGACTCAGCTAACAATAAGCTGCGCACACGCTCTAATACTTCATGAATATTGGTCGGCTCATATTTGGGCACGCGATGCGGTACCAGCAACCTATCCATCAAGCTTTGTAATCGGTCGGCTTCTTTAATAATTACTTGCGTATATTCGCGCAAGCTGGGGTTTGGTAATTCATGCTCCAATAACTGCGCCGCACCTCTTAAGCCGCCCAAGGGGTTGCGAATTTCGTGTGCTAAATTGCGTAATAATTCAGAGTTGGCTTGCTGCTGGATTAACATGCGTTCTTCGCGTGCGATGCGTAATTGCTGATCCATTTGTTGAAACTCAAGCAGCAAAGTCGCTTTACTCATTTCAACTGGTGTGACTGTACAAGTCACCGCAAAAGAATGTTGTCTTACCGTGGTAATTGCAAATTCATGCTCGCGATACGGGCTATCATTTTTAACCGCATTATCAATCGCCAATTGCAAAATTTCACAATTTAAAAAAACCTCAGAAATATGGTTGCCAGCTATTTGAGTTGCGCTTAATGCAAATAATATTTCAGTACTGGGGTTGGCATAAACAACGCGGTGCGTTGTATCAAGCAATATCACTGCAGTGGCCAGATGCTCTAAACCTGAAAAACCTGAGGGAATATGTTGAACCATGATTTAGATACTACAGCAATTCAATAATTGCTTAAATATAAGCAAGAGGCAAGCCAGCTTTACAGCCGTAGTAACAGATTAATTAATGGCACCAATTTCTTTGGTTAATAATTGAATATTGCGTTGGTGAACGTCAACATCGGCTTGCAAACCTTGCATTTTTTCTTGAAACTTAGCCACATTACGAAAGGTGGATGTAGAGCCGTTTGCATTTCGCTTTTGGTAAACCTCGGGCTTAGATTCGCCCTCTGCATAAGCCAATTTCGCTCTTGCCAGCGCCAGTTTTTCAGCTTCCAACTCAGATAATAAAATATCTTTACGCTTGTTATCACGCAGATTTTGTGTGCTGGCATCTACTTTAGGAAAGCTGGCTGGGGTTGCTGTTTTGGCCTGTGGCGCACGAATTTTGTCACGACTACTTGCACTATTATCACCACCAAAATTGGTATCCGCTGGCTCTAAATCTAATTTTTTTGCACCCTTTATTTTGACGTTAGAATAGGTGACGCGACCTTCGGCATCTACATGCTTATAAATTTCAGCATGCACTAAGGCGGGTGCCATTAATGCAAATAAAAGCGCGCTAAAAAAACTCAATTGTTTATGCATACCAATAGTTTAGATGAGACTGTTACAGTTAGCAACGAAGTATTGATTATTGTGGTTGACGGGCATAAGTGCTTATAAATGCTGTCAGATTTTCGCGAAAGCAAAACGCAATGCGGACTAATAAAAAAGGGCAGCGCGAGCTGCCCTTTTTTGGTGCATAAAACGGGTTAATCTTATCGATACTTAGGCCTTAGCAGCTGTAATACAAACCAAATTCAACTGGATGCGGTGTTTGACGCAACTTAGTCACTTCTTCCATTTTCAATGCAATGTAAGCATCAATCCAATCTTCAGAGAATACACCGCCGCGTGTTAAGAACTCACGATCTTTGTCTAAGTATTCTAAAGCTTGCTCAAGTGATGAACAAACAGTTGGAATCAAAGCATCTTCTTCTGGCGGTAGATGGTATAAATCTTTAGTTGCTGGTTCGCCTGGGTGAATCTTATTTTGTACGCCATCTAAGCCCGCCATTAACAAGGCAGAGAATGCCAAGTAAGGGTTAGCGATTGGGTCTGGAAAACGCGCTTCAACACGGCGCGCTTTATCAGAATGCACAAAAGGAATGCGGATTGCAGCAGAACGGTTTTTAGCAGAGTAAGCTAATTTTACTGGCGCTTCGTAGTGTGGCACTAGGCGTTTGTAAGAGTTGGTGCCAGGATTTGTAATGGCGTTCAATGCGCGCGCATGTTTAATAATGCCGCCAATGTAATATAAAGCAAAGTCGCTCAAGCCAGCATAGCCGTCGCCTGCGAATAAGTTTTTGCCGTTTTTCCACACCGATTGGTGTACATGCATACCAGAACCGTTATCGCCAAACATCGGTTTTGGCATAAAAGTCGCCGTTTTGCCGTACGCATGTGCAGTATTTAACACCACATATTTTAAAATTTGTGTCCAGTCAGCGCGTTGTGTCAATGTGGTAAATTTAGTACCAATTTCACATTGGCCAGCCGTTGCAACCTCATGGTGATGCACTTCAACTGGCACGCCCATCGCCTCTAAAGTTAAGCACATGGCAGAACGCACATCTTGTAATGAATCGACTGGTGGAACTGGGAAGTAACCACCTTTAATGCCAGGGCGATGGCCTGTATTGCCACCTTCAAATTTTTCAGCAGATGACCAAGCAGCCTCTTCGGAATTAATTTTTACTGAGCTACCACTCATATCTACTGACCAGTTGATTGAATCAAAAATAAAAAATTCTGGTTCTGGGCCAAAATAAGCGGTATCGCCTAAACCGCTGGCTTTTAAGTAAGCTTCAGCGCGTTTAGCTAAGCTGCGCGGGTCACGGTCGTAACCTTTGCCGTCAGTTGGGTCAACCACATCGCAAGTTAAAATTAAAGTTGGCTCGTCCATAAATGGATCGATATTGGCTGTAGATGCATCAGGCATCAATTGCATGTCAGAAGCTTGAATGCCTTTCCAGCCGGCGATTGAAGAGCCGTCAAATGCGTGACCTTCGGTAAATTTGTCTTCGTTAAAGGCAGAAACTGGCACGGTAACGTGTTGTTCTTTACCGCGCGTATCAGTAAAACGAAAATCGACAAATTTGATATCGTTTTCTTTTACCATTTTCATTACATTTGCAACTGACATTGCTCTCTCCTAAATTGTAATTACAGACTTAAAATAATGCTGAGTGGTGGGTGATTAATTGAATAAATTGTATGCTAAGTTATGCAAATTTTTTTAAAGCTAATTTGTGAAGCGTTATTTTAGCAGGAAGTGTGCCAGCTAAAAATAGCAAAAAGTAGCTTTATGGTTAGGCGTTAGCAAATAAAAGCAAAATTAATTGCACAATAACAGCGCATGCAAACAAATAACGCACTCATTTGGTGCTTAATTGATTGTTCAGTAAAAGCCCGCATAAAGCATCTGAATAATAGTCAGTTTAGCGCTATAATTTATTGGTATTATTTTATTTTGAGGTGTTCATTCCATGAATGATATTTTAACAATTGCCAGACAGCGTGCAACGACAAATAATCTGCCCTATGCTGGCGCCTTAACGCCACAAGAGGCATTTGAGTTGATGCAAAAAGATACCGCTAATATTGTGCTGGTCGATGTACGTAGCCAAGCAGAATTAGATTTAGTAGGGCGTGTACCCAATGCCACGCACATTGAGTGGGCTTTTTATCCGGGCATGATTGCTAATGCAGAGTTTGCAACACAATTGCAAAGCCAACTTAACCCGCAAAAAACCCTCATTTTTATGTGTCGCACAGGCGGGCGTAGCCACAATGCGGCAGTGGTTGCGCAACAGCTGGGTTACGGTCAAGTTTACAATATGTTAGAAGGTTTCGAGGGCGAAGCCAACGCGGCCAAACAACGCACACGCATTAACGGCTGGAAACAAGCTGATTTACCTTGGACCAATTAACGCTTGAATCTGTGGAAATTGATTAAAGCATGACCGATAAATATGCCGTAATTGGCAACCCTATCGCACATAGCAAATCGCCTTTTATCCATGCTGCATTTGCCAAACAAACCAATCAAGATATCAGTTATGAAGCAATTTTAGCCCCAATAGATGGCTTTGAAGCAACGGTAAAAAATTTAATTGCACAGGGATTTAAAGGGGTTAATGTCACCGTGCCGTTTAAGTTTGAGGCGTTTAGCTTATGTGACGAACTAACGCAACGTGCTCAGTTGGCAGGTGCGGTGAATACCTTAAGCTTTAAACAAAACAAGATTCATGGTGATAATACAGATGGTATAGGCTTGGTATCTGATATTCGTCACAATTTAAATATTGATATTAAGCAAAAATCAATACTATTAATGGGCGCAGGCGGCGCCGCATATGGTGTAGTTTTACCTTTGCTTGAAGCTGGAGCGGAGCTATCTGTGGCGAATCGTACGCCTGAAAAGGCAGCGCAACTCGCTAAGGCATTTAATCTGTTGCAGCTTGGTAAAACCGCGATAAAAGCGGGTGACTTTAAGCTATTCAAGAATCAGGCGTTTGATGTTGTCATCAACGCCACTTCAACTGGGTTAACAGACGATTTGCCTGATATTAGCGTGGGCAACTTTGCAAACAATGCATTGGCCTACGACATGATGTACGGCCGCAAAACCAAGTTTCAGCAATTGGCCGAAGAGGCGGGTAAACAAGTTAGATTTGCAGATGGCTTAGGCATGCTGGTTGAACAAGCCGCAGAAGCGTTTTACCTCTGGCGTGGCGTGCGGCCAGATACCCAATCTGTGATTGAAATAATGAGAACAATTTAAGTGTTAAGTTGGTTACTCAATTCAAAAAAAAATGCCAGTGCATTGGGTTTTGGCGGCTATTTTAAGCGCATCGTTTTTGTATTTTTTGCATGGTTGGTTTTATATCAATTGTGGATTTTTTTGCATATTTGCTGGTGGATTAAATTTAACCCAAATTCAACCGCATTTATGCATGACAGACTTGCCATCATCCAGCAAACCAAACCCGAAGCCGAGTTAAAGCACAAGTGGGTAGATTATGGAAAAATATCCAACCATCTTAAACGCGCGGTCATTGCCAGTGAGGACGCGAAATTTAAGCAGCATGAGGGTTTCGATTGGGAAAGCATTGAAAAGGCTTTTGATAAGAATATTAAAAAAGGCAAAATTGTCGGGGGTGGCTCAACCATTAGTCAACAACTGGCCAAAAATCTATTTTTATCCAGCGGCCGCACACCTTGGCGTAAAGCTGAAGAAGCCGCTATTACTTTTATGCTAGAAAAAATGCTCAGCAAACGGCGTATTTTAGAAATATATTTAAATATGATTGAATGGGGCAACGGCGTGTTTGGGGCAGAAGCGGCAGCAAAGCATTACTTTAAAAGCAGCGCAGGCGGCTTGGGCAAGACGCAATCGGCCAAATTGGCAGCGATGATACCTAACCCACGTTTTTACGATGCGCATAGAAACACGCGCTATTTAAATCGTCGCATCGCTACCATACAAGCCAGAATGCGCTTGGTAGAATTGCCTTAGCAACAAAGCTTTAAAGCATGGCTTTTAAATAGTTTCCTGTGTAACTTTTTTCGTTCTCAGCTAAAGTTTCTGGTGTGCCTACACCCACTACCACCCCGCCGCCATCACCACCTTCAGGCCCCATGTCAATTAGCCAGTCAGCGGTTTTAATGACGTCTAAGTTGTGTTCGATAATCACAATCGTATTACCCGCATCGCGCAAGCGATGAATCACATCTAACAATAATTGAATATCGGCAAAATGCAGGCCGGTAGTGGGCTCGTCTAAAATATACAGTGTTCGACCTGTATCGCGCTTACTCAGCTCTAATGATAATTTGACGCGTTGCGCTTCGCCACCGCTTAGTGTGGTGGCAGATTGACCGAGTGTAATATAGCCCAACCCAACATCCAGCAAAGTTTTAAGTTTGCGTGAAATCACGGGTTGTGCGTTGAAAAAGCCATGCGCTTGTTCAACTGTCATCTCTAGCACTTCGCG
>JBKJRD010000061.1:0-22200 GCA_046594885.1 Methylotenera sp.
ATTGGTGGTGAGATTGAAGTGCCAACCTTAGGCGGCTCTGCCAAAATGAAAATCCCCGCTGAAACGCAAACGGGTGGCGTTTTCAGGCTTAAAGGCAAAGGCATTAAACCATTAAGACAATCTGAAAACGCCACCCGTTTGGGTTTCGGCAGGGATTTTCATTTTGGCAGAGCCGCCTAAGGTTGGCACTTCAATCTCACCACCAATTGCCGCCGTACTAAAGCTAATGGGCATTTCACAATGTAAATTGCCGCCATCACGCTGGAAAATCTCATGTTGTTTTAAATGTACGACCACATATAAATCGCCCGTTGGCCCGCCATTCACACCCGCTTCACCTTCGCCTGTTAAGCGAATGCGGTCGCCTTCATCCACACCTGCCGGGATTTTAACGGATAAAGTTTTATTGATTTTTTGGCGACCAGCGCCATGACAAGTGCCGCATTTATCTTCATCTTTAATGATTTTGCCAGAGCCATGACATTTAGGGCAGGTTTGCTGCACCGAAAAAAAGCCTTGTTGCATACGCACTTGACCATGACCGCCGCAAGTAGAGCAGCTAACAGGCGATTTTCCCGTTTTTGCGCCTGTGCCTTTACAGGTTTCACACGCCGCTTGTACGGGAATGCGAATCTTGGTTTCAGTACCTTTTGCGGCGTCTTCTAGCGAAATTTCCATGTTGTAACGTAAATCGGCACCGCGATAGACATTGTTGCGTTGGCCGCCACCTTGGCGAGCGCCACCAAAAATATCACCAAAGATATCGCCGAACGCATCGCCAAAACCTGCGCCGCCAAAGCCGCCAGCACCAGCGCCTTGCTCAACACCTGCGTGACCATATTGATCATAAGCCGCGCGTTTTTGGTCGTCAGATAACATTTCATAGGCTTCTTTCGCCTCTTTAAATTGTTCTTCTGCTTTTGGGTTATCCGGATTGCGGTCAGGATGATATTTCATCGCCAATTTGCGATAAGATTTCTTAATATCTTCTTCACTGGCATCTTTGTTAACGCCTAATACTTCGTAATAATCTTTTTTGGTAGCCATAATTTAATCTATCGTGAATCGTCAACAATATTGAATGAATAGATAGTAACGAAAAATCGTTAGCATCATTTTAAGACGCTAACGACTATCGAATACTCACTAAAAGACTTAGTCTTTCTTCACTTCTTCAAACTCGGCGTCCATTACCTCAGCATCGACCGTTTTTTCGCCTTCTTGGCTAGGTTGCGCATTGGCAGCATTCGCTTTTGCTTGCTCTTCTGCATACACTTTTTCACCCAGTTTTTGCGACGCTTCCATCAATGTATTGGTTTTCGCTTCAATCACTTCTTTATCGTCCGATTGCAATACATCTTCAACCTCTTTCAAGGCTGTTTCAATCATGGTTTTCTCCGCATCATCCAACTTATCGCCATGCTCATTCAATGATTTTTTCACAGAGTGAACCATGCCATCAGCGGCGTTACGCGCATCGACCAGCTCGCGGTATTTCTTATCTTCATCCGCGTATTTAATCGCATCTTCTTCCATTTGCTGAATTTCTGCTTCAGATAAGCCGCTATTTGCTTTAATGGTAATTTTATTTTCTTTACCAGTAGCTTTATCTTTTGCCGAAACGTGCAAAATACCGTTGGCGTCTATATCAAATGTCACTTCAATTTGCGGCATGCCACGTGGTGCAGGTGGAATATCTGACAAATTAAATTGACCCAGCGATTTATTCGCCGTTGCCATTTCGCGCTCACCTTGCAGCACTTGAATCGTCACTGCATTTTGGTTGTCATCAGCGGTTGAAAACGTTTGCGATGCCTTGGTCGGAATCGTGGTGTTTTTCTTGATGACTTTGGTCATTACACCGCCAAGCGTTTCAATGCCCAAACTTAATGGCGTCACGTCTAGTAACAATACATCTTTAACATCACCTTTTAATACACCACCTTGAATCGCTGCGCCCACTGCCACCGCTTCATCAGGATTCACGTCTTTACGTGGTTCTTTGCCAAAAATCTCTTTCACTTTTTCTTGCACTTTTGGCATACGGCTTTGACCACCAACCAAAATCACGTCGGTAATATCGTCAATCGAAACGCCCGCATCTTTAATCGCAGTTTTACAAGGACCCATGGTGCGTTCAATTAAATCTTCAACTAAAGATTCTAATTTAGCGCGCGTGATTTTCACCACTAAATGTTTAGGGCCGGTGGCATCTGCGGTAATGTAGGGCAAATTCACTTCTGTTTGTGTTGCACCAGAAAGCTCAATTTTTGCTTTTTCAGCCGCTTCTTTTAAGCGTTGTTTTGCTAATAAATCATTGCGTAAATCTAAGCCATTATTGTCTTTTTTGAATTCATCAGCCAAAAAGTCGATTAAGCGATTATCAAAATCTTCACCACCCAGGAATGTATCGCCATTGGTTGAAAGTACTTCAAATTGATGTTCGCCATCAATATTAGAAATTTCGATAATTGAAACGTCGAATGTACCGCCACCCAAGTCATACACTGCAATTTTGCGGTCGCCTTCTTGTTTGTCTAAACCAAAGGCAAGGGCCGCAGCTGTCGGCTCGTTGATAATGCGTTTTACATCCAAGCCAGCAATACGGCCCGCATCTTTTGTGGCTTGGCGTTGAGAATCGTTAAAGTAAGCAGGTACCGTAATCACGGCTTCCGTCACTTCTTCGCCCAAATAGTCTTCCGCGGTTTTTTTCATTTTGCGTAATACTTCAGCAGAAATCTGCGGTGGCGCCATTTTTTGGCCGCGCACTTCTACCCATGCATCGCCATTATCGGCTTTAGAAATGGTATAAGGCATTAACTTGATGTCTTTTTGCACTTCTTTTTCTTCAAATCTACGGCCAATTAAACGCTTCACCGCATACAGTGTGTTTTTTGGGTTAGTCACCGCTTGGCGTTTAGCTGGAGCGCCCGTTAAAATCTCGCCATCTTCTTGATAAGCGACGATAGATGGCGTTGTACGTGCGCCTTCCGCGTTTTCAATAACGCGTGGTTTGCCGCCTTCCATCACCGCGACGCAAGAGTTTGTTGTACCTAAATCAATACCAATAATTTTGCCCATGTTGCTGATTCCTTATCTTTCAAAATAACTTTTAATTGAGTTATGTGTTCAAACCGCTTGCGCTTTATTTAGCTTGCTAAGCACTTTAAGTTGAACAACTTAACAGTAATATTGGGTAAGTTTTTGACTTTTCAATAGCCTTAAAAAAGGTGTGGCTATTTACTTTGCAACCATCACTAATGCAGGTCTTAACACACGCTCATTCAAGGTATAACCTTTTTGCAATACGCTAGTCACTGTGTTGGGTTCGCCGCTGTTTTCCAGCATTGAAATCGCTTGGTGTTTGTTTGGGTCAAACTTTTCACCCATTGGATTCACTTCGGCGATATTGAATTTTTCAAATACTGAGGCCAATTGCTTGATGGTGATTTGAATGCCATCTTTATAACTTTGCACGTCTGTTGCCTCAATCAGCACCGCCGCATCCAAGCTGTCTTTCACGGCTAACAATTCACCGCTAAATTTTTCTAGTGCAAATTTACGCGCTTTATCAATATCATCATTGGCGCGGCGACGAATATTTTCGCCCTCTGCTTTGGTGTATAAAACGCTGGCTTTGGCTTCTTCTAATGCGGCTTCTAATTCGGCAATGCGCTCTGCTGGCGTTTGTAAGCTCATTTCTTCAATTGATGTTTCTACTTGTTGTGGATTGTCTAAATCTGCTTGCTTATCGTCTATCATGTGTTTCCCCGTTCATTAATAACACTGTTTTGAACGTGGGGATAAGCGGCTTTTTTTCAAGAGTACCAGCGCAAAATTTACGCAATTTTTTGGGTAAAAAAAGTGTTAAGTAATTGGAGAAAGGTTTAAATAGTGTGTTAAATCTTGCTTAAATGTGCCAATACGCTATTCACACTGGGTATTTCACCAATGTTACCCAGATTAACAGCAAAAGCTTGACTGCTCATCACGCCAGTTAGCGCGGGGTTGGTATCAGTATACATGGCAATGGTGGGAATATTTAATGCCGCCGCCAGATGCGACAAACCCGTATCCACGCCAACCGCGGCTTGTGCTTGGCTTATCACAGCCGCTAATTCGGCGATGCTTAGTTTTGGCAAAACAATCGCATTTTGTAGCGCGTTTGCAATGTGTTGCGCGCGCGCTAACTCATTTGTGTTTGACCAAGGCAATAGCATATTTAAGGCTTGCTTTTTTGAGGGTTTTTGCAGGTTAAGTCCAAGCTGAATCCAGTGTTCAATTGGCCACAATTTGCTTTCGCGACTGGTGCCGTGCAAAGCCATGATAAAAGGCTGATTGATTAGATGGCTTAAATGGGGTTTTGCTTGCAAACCATAGTCTGGCGCATCAGTTGGCACGCTGTAACCTAGACTAAGCGCGGCTAATTGACGATTACGCGAAACCGCATGTTGCTGATAAGAAATGGCATATGTTTGATCGTAAAACCGGCTGGCGATTGGCTCGCGAATCGATTGTTTGTCGTAACCGTATTTGATGCCATTGGCAAAACGCGTCACCAATGCGCTTTTAAGTAAACCTTGCGAATCAATAATGGCGTCGTAATGATTCTGCGCAATTAACTTCTTAAACTGCTTAATTTCTGCCCAAATTTGAGGGTTAAGTAACTGCTTACGCCAACGCCTAAAAGCCACTGTAAACACCTGATTTATGGCTAGGTGTAAATGGGGGATATCCGCAAAACTTTCTTCCACCACCCAATCAATGAGCGCATCTGGAAAGTGTTTGCGAATATCAGCCACCACTGGGCAATTGTGAATCACATCGCCAAGTGAGGAGGTTTTAACCAGCAAAATTCGTTTCATGCGGTTATTTTCGCATACAATTAGTTTTCTAGAGATATTGTAAATACTGTAAAAACGTTGATATTTGCCTTTATTATTTTTAAATACTTTCCGTTTGGCGGCGTGCAGCGCGATATGTTGCGTATCGCAAATGATTGCCTAGCTGCTGGGCATCGTGTAATTATTTACACGGGTGAATGGCGCGGCGATTTACCCGACGCACGTATTCAGGTTCAAGTTCTGTCCACTCGTGGCTGGTTTAATCACCAACGACATCAATCTTTAATTCGCCAAATTCACAGCGCTTTGCAAAAAGATCCCGTCAATTTGGTGATCGGCTTTAACCGCATGGCAGGCTTAGATATTTATTATGCCGCCGACCCGTGTTTTGTGGCGCGCGCTTATGATGAACGCTCTTGGCTTTATCGATTAACAGGTCGTTTTCGCTTTTTTGCCGATGCCGAAAAAGCGGTCATGGGTGCGCAAAGTAAGACGCAAGTTTTATTATTAACGTCGATTGAGAAAGCCGTTTTTCAACGCTGGTACAAAACGCCAGAAGCAAAATTGCATTTGCTCACACCGAATATTCCTTGGCAAAAATTTGCAGGTAAAAATCAGCAAGATTGCCGCATATATGCAAGAACGCAATTTAATTTGCCTGCTGATGCGCATATTATTTTAACGGTTGGTTCGGCTTTTTTGCGCAAAGGCGTTGACCGTGTGATTGATGCTTTGGCGAGTTTGCCAGCAGCGTTGCAACAAAATACTTGGTTAATTGCCATTGGCGAATACGAATCCAACAGTAACTTGCGTGCCTACGCGCAAAAGCGGCAGATTGCGCATCGCTGCATTCAAGCGGGCGGGCGAGACGATATTGCCGAACTGATGCTGGGTGCTGATTTGTTTGTGCATCCTGCGCGATCTGAATTGGCGGGTATTGTGATTATGGAAGCGATGACTGCTGGATTGCCTGTGTTAATCACCGATGTATGTGGTTATGCACCGCATGTGATAAAAGCCAATGCTGGCCAAGTGCTGACTGCGCCGTTTAAGCAAGCGCAAATGAATTTAGCCTTAGCTGATATGTTAACTTCCAATCAGCATGCACTTTGGAAAGCCAATGCGGTGGCCTACGTGAAACAGATAAAAGACAGTACATCGCAAACACAAGAGGCTGACTGGATGATTACATATGCACAAAAAATTGACCCAAAAAATGCGTTAAGTGAGCATGTTAATGCTGCCTAAAATGAAGCTTGATAAAATTTCTATTCCCAGCCATTTGCAGCGCTATTTGGGGCATGATGCTTTTAATCAAATCATGCAAATGCATGGCAAACCATTTCGCGATGTGAGCGGGCGCAAAACCATTCAAGTACAAATAGATGGCAATCGTTATTTTATCAAACAGCATTTCGGTGTGGGCTGGGGTGAGATTTTTAAGAATCTAGTCACGCTTAAAAAACCTGTTTTGAGCGCGATGACAGAAGTGCGCGCGATTCAAAAATTAGACGAAATTGGCATCGCTACCACGCCACTAGTGGCTTATGGTCATCGCGGCATAAACCCTGCAAGTTTACAATCGTTTGTCATGACAGAAGATTTAGGCGAGATTATTTCACTAGAAGAGTTATGTGCGGATTGGGCAGAAAATCCGCCTAGCAATGAACTGAAGCGAAACATAGTCATCGCCATGGCGCAACTGGCTCAAAAACTGCATGGCGCAGGGCTTTGTCACCGCGATTTTTATTTGTGCCATTTGGTGATAAAAAAAGCCACGCTGGCGCAGGGGAAAATCGCATTGATTTTAATTGATTTGCACCGACTGTTAATGGGCCAATCCAGTAACAGCCATGCGGTGATGAAGGATATTGCTGGCTTGTTTTTTTCTGCGATGGATGCAGGTTTTACGGCTGAAGATTGGACACTGTTTAAACAACATTATTTACCTCAAAGCGCTGAATTTTGGTCACAAGTTGAAGCGCGCGCGCATAGGCTTCATGCTAAATTTAACAGTGAAAAATTTCAAAACAGGTTAACAAGCGAAAAAGCGGCTATTCGTTAATTGAGTTAGGCGCTTGCTTTTTATTGATGCTGTGCCGCCTCACTTTATATCGGTTATAGCGCCACAAATATTGGCTGGGTTTTTGTATGATTTGTTGTTCAATTGCTTTATTTAATAGTGTGGGCGTGGCAACAGCACCTTGCTGCAAAAGGCTTAAATGGATGTGATAACCTTGTGCGTTTTTCAGGCGCTCACCAAAAACCATGATGACTGCTGCACCAGTTTTCTGCGCTAATTTACTCACCAATGTCATGGTATAAGCAGGTTTTCCAAAAAAATCCGCCCATTGTCCTTCACCCGCAGCAGGTATTTGGTCAGGCAAAATGCCAATTGCCTCGTTACGTTTTAAGGCTTGCATCAGCTTGCGTACGCCGCTGGCATTGGCCTCTGCTAATGTGACACCTTTACGCGTGCGGCCTTGCAAAATCAATTGTTGCAATAACTTCAATTTTGGCGGGCGATACAAAACGGTAATGGGATGTGTTGATCCATAATAAATCGAAGCAATCTCAAAACAACCAATGTGCGGGGTTAAAAAAATAATACCTTTGCCTAATTGCAAAGCCTCTCTGACCAAATGCCAGCCGTGCACTTGTTTCACCAAAGGCAATATCTGCGCCTCTGTTTTTTGCCAAATGCCAATCGTTTCTAATACCGCCTTGCCAGATTCGGCAATATTTTCATTCAAAATCTGCTCGAATTGTTGTTGCGTAGTGGCTATACCACTATTGTATATATTCTGCTTGATGGCCTGAGCCGATTTAGGCGTGCAATAATAAATCAACCAGCCAAGCGCAGCACCCAAACGGTGTAGGTGCGATAATGATAAAATACCGAAAAATTTAAAAAACCATTTAAAAATAAAGTTAAGCATATTTGAAGGTGGATGCAAGCGGATTAAATCAACGTGGGCTGTAAAGCTATTTTATTTTGAATATCACAGTGTAGGGGATATTTTTTGCAAAGCACTCTTTCTTCACAGTATCGGCAGTTATTAACGCTGCATCAGCTGGCGAGTTTTGAACAGTTGTGGGATTATCAAGGCGATTGGTTTGAGCCGCCAAATCGTGAGCGTGGCGGTTGGAGCGGTGTGAATTATATTGAGTTAACTGACAATGCTGGCGCAAAACACGGCTTTTATTTAAAGCGCCAGCAGGGACATTTGCGCCGCACATGGCGACATCCGATTGCAGGTGAGCCCACTTTTGTGCGCGAATTCGAGATTTTGCAGCATTTGAGTAAACGCCAAGTGGCAACGCCAACGTTAGTTTTTTTTGGTAGCCAGCGCGACAAGGCGATATTGCTGACCGAAGCGCTAACTGGATTTATAGCTGCAGATGCATGGCTTAAAAACCATGCAAATATGAGGGTTCACCAGCAAAGATTGTTGATGTGCGCCTTAGCCAATGCTGTACGCAAGCTGCATCAATCTGGTGTTTGGCATCGTTCGCTGTATCTTAAGCATTTGTTTGTGAAAGAAACGAATGGCATTTTTGAAGTCGCGAGTATCGATTTTGAAAAATCGCGTACTACTGCTTTTATTAAGTGGTTTCGATTTTCTGATTTAATTACGCTACATTATCGAACAGCCGATTTAAGCAACAGTAATCAGTTGGCATTTTTTAAACAGTATTTTGGTATTAAGCATTTAACGTTTAGCTATAAAATCTTATGCCGCTATTTGCATCAACAATCCTTACAAAAAAGACGGTAAACCATGCGCTTAAACAACCTACCATTAAAAAACACGGACAGGATTTTAATACTCGCTTCGGCCAGCACAGGTAATAATGTATTTTGCACACCGGCGATTCGCTTTTTGCGTAAACACCTGCCGCAAGCCACAATTGATGTAGTTGCGCTCAATCATTTAAGCGCAGAAGTCTTTGAAAACAGCCCCGATATTAATCGCTTGATTGTATTGAACCGCTTTTTTGGTAATGCGCGTGCATTTGACCGTTTGGCAAAAAAATATAATCAGCATATTTGTTTAAATATCAATGCCTTGAAAAAAATTAAAGGTAGTCAAACTGCGTTGCAAGTGATTCCTAAATATGTAAACGGGGTTGCGCGCGGGGAACAACAATTGCAATTTGTTGCTAGTTTAATTAACCAGCCCATTACCGATGCTGATAGACAATACGTGATTGGAAGTGGCATTGCAGGCAAGTTTACTGGTTTGAGCAATGTCAGTGATTATGATGTATTGGTGAATATCCATTTGGGCTGCGGCACCACCTCATTGCACGGCTGGAAGTTTTTTTACAAAAATCGCGCCAATAACAATCGACTATGGTCGGTTGCGCAATATATTGCATTAGGCCAGGCCTTAATTAAGGCGAATCCTGCGGTTAGAATTGTAGTGACGGGCACAAAAAATGAGGCGTTTTTAGCTAAGCAATTTCAGCAAGCTGTGCCCAATACGATTAACTTGGTGGGCAAAACCAGTGCTAAAGATATCTTTGATTTGATGCAAGCGCTGTCTTTATTTATTGCGCATGATTGCGGCGTTTTTCATCTGGCCGCCGCCTCAAATGTGCCGATTGTGGGGCTTTACGGGCCAACCGATCCTATACTGGCAGGACCATATCCTGTGCGCCCGCAACAGCATATTATTAAAGCAGAATCAATGGCGGTAATAGAAACGAATACAGTTTTAGATGCGGCTTTAAACTTATTGGAAAAGTTTCCACACCTTGCAAAAGCCTGATTTAACATCAATTACAACGCCTTGCTTTATGCTGTTTGATGTGCGGCTAGCAGACGGCTCTACATTGGTCATTGATGAAATCGTACGCGTAGTGCCGAATAAACGCTTGGTTTGCAAAGCGGTTTGGAATCAAACACGAGTTTATGCAAAAATGTTTATCGGGGCTAATGCCAAGCGCTATGCGCAACGCGATGCGCAGGGCGTGCAAGCATTAATAGATGCCAATATTGCCACGCCAGCTTTGTTGCACGCGGGTAATTTTGATGCACATGCAGTGTTAATCTTTAAAGCGATAGACGACGCTAAAAATGCAGAAACGCTTTACCAAGATTTGTACGTTTCACAACAACAAGTACAGCGTTTGGATTTGATGTTGCGGCTAAGCACAATTGTGGCGCAATTACACACAGCGAATTTGCAGCAAACTGATTTGTATTTTAAAAACTTTTTAATTGACGCAGAAACAACTTATGCGATTGATGGTGATGGCATTCAAACATTTTCATCATTATTCAACAAGCAAAAAAAGCATCGCAATTTAGCCACTTTATTTTCGAAAATGGATGCGCTGGATCATCAATGCATAGCAGCATGTTATGCGCACTATTGCACACTAACTGCAAAAAGATTTGCACCTAAAGACTTGGCGATTATTCACGACTTAACCCTAAAAATTCGGCAAAAAGTTGCCAGCGCCTATGCAGATAAAAAAGTATTTAGAACTTGTACTGATGTTAAAGTCACTCAAAATTTTGAGCGATATTTTGCTGTTGCAAGCAACTTTAATGCTGTTCATTTAAACATTGAACAACTGGATGACGCATTACTTAACCCTCAAAATCGATTAAAAAGTGGCAACACTTGCACCGTCGGAAAAGCGTTTATTGCCAACCAAAGCGTGGTTATTAAGCGTTATAACATCAAGTATTTTTGGCATGGTTTGAAGCTAAGTGTTTCTCAAAGTCGCGCTGCTAAATCTTGGGCAAATGCGCATCGTTTGGCTATTTTGAATATCGCGACTGCAAAACCTTTGGCGTTAGTTGAAGCGCGATTTGGCTTTTTAAAGCGCAAAGCCTATTTTGTGACGCAATATTTAGATGCGCCATATATTGCCGAATTTTTTGCGTTAAGTATTGATGAATCTTCAAAAGCAAAAGTCGCGGATGAAACGGCTTGGTTATTTTATAAGCTCTATTTACTGCGAATTTCGCATGGCGATTGCAAAGCCAGCAATATTAAAATCGTCGATGTTAAGCCAGTTTTAATCGATTTAGATAGTATGCAAGCACATACTTACGCCTGCTGGTTTGAGAAAAAGCATGATAAAGATTTAAAAAGATTCATGCAAAATTGGGCCAATAATCCTGAAATAACGGCGATTTTTAAGCAATCCTTTAAGCGAATCTGCGATGAGACAGGCGATTTAAAGTGGGCCAGTATTTTAGAACGGGCAAAAATTAGCTAAAGCCAGTAAAATGAGCGATAAATGTATATCGACCAATTGAAATTGAGAAGCACAGTATGATTGTATTAGGGTTATCAGGCGCGTTAGGCCATGATGCTTCAGCCGCGATTTTGGTGGATGGCAAAATCATCGCGGCGGCAGAAGAAGAGCGTTTTATTCGCGATAAACACGCCAAAAATAAATTTCCGTATGAAGCGGCAAAATTCTGCTTAAAGCAAGCCGGCATTAAGGCTGAAGAGGTAGAAATAGTCGCTTTTCCATATGCGGAGATTGCGCTCACCAGCAAAGCGCGCTGGCATTATGCCAAGCGGCATTGGTATGCACCAGATCGCGCAATTGACGCCTTATTTAATGGTAATCGAAGATTCCGCCGCAATCGCGATAAAAGCCTAAAATTGATGGCAGATTTAGGCTTAACTAACGCCAAATTTGTGCCAGTTGAGCATCATTTGGCGCATGCATCCAGCGCCTATCACTTAAGTGGTTTTACAGAAAAAACCGCGATTGTGGGCATTGATGGTAAAGGCGAATATGCCACCACATTTTTTGGCTATGGCGAAAACGGCAAAATTCATAAGATTAAAGAGTTTTACGACCCAGATTCGTTAGGCGGCATGTATGGCGCGATTACCGAGTATTTGGGTTTTGAAATGCTGGACGGCGAATTTAAAGTGATGGGCATGGCGCCCTATGGTGATGCCAGCAAATACGATTTATCACGTTTGGCTAGATTTGAAAATGGCGAGTTAATCATCGATACCAAAATGGTGAATGTAGTGGGTTTGCGCCGATATAAAGAAAATGGAAAAGGTTATTACTTCACGCCAGAATTAATCGATTGGCTGGGCCCTAAACGCAGCGGCGATGAAATTGATAATCCGTATATCCATTACGCGGCTTCTGTACAAGCTTTGTTAGAAGATGTCGCGCTGAAAATGATTGATTATTATCTGGGAGACATCATTAAACAAACTGGCAAAATCGTGATGGCTGGCGGTGTTGCGCTGAATGTTAAGCTCAATCAGCGCATTATTAATATGCCGCATGTGAAAGAGCTATTCGTGCAACCAGCCTCTGGCGATGCGGGTACTTCGCTTGGCGCGGCCACTTATGCTGCACATGCCGCTGGCGATACGATTGCGCCCATGCAGCATGCGTATTTAGGCCCAGCGTTTAGCAGTGAAGAATGCGTTGCGGCTTGCAAAGCGCACCCGAATAAACCAACATTCACCAAAGTGGATAATTTTCCGCAAAAAGCGGCTGAGTTGTTGGCTGCTGGCAATCCACTCGCATGGCTGCAAGGCCGTATGGAGTTCGGCCCACGCTCACTAGGCTGCCGCAGTATTTTGGGTGACCCAAGCTTTCCGGGTGTGGCCGATCGCATCAACGCGCAGATTAAATACCGTGAACGCTGGCGCCCATTTTGCCCGAGCATGTTAGATAAAGTCGCGCCCGAAATACTGCAAACCAATCATCCTGCGCCGTACATGACATTTACCTTTGACGTGGCTGATTCGTGGAAATCGCGTATTCCAGAAGTGGTGCATGAAGATGGCACCGCACGTGCGCAAGTGGTGACGCACGCCACTAACCCACGCTATTATGAATTGATTGAGCATTTGGAAAAGTTACGTGGCAATGCCGTTGTGCTCAATACTTCACTTAATCGTCGCGGCGAGCCAATGATTTGCTCACCAACGGACGCGCTGAATATGTTTTACGGCTGCGATTTAGAATATTTAATGCTGGAAGATATTTTAGTCACCAAAGTTTAACCATCACTTAACCTCTAAAATGACTTAACTTTTTTAGTTTTTTAACCCAAATTATGGGTTAAGTGCGCCAATTAGGTCATTTGGTTGTTTGACTGATCAGGTTCAATTAGCGATAATCGAACAGTTAGGCATTATTTAAATAATCACGATAAAAAAGCATTTATGAAACAATCTTTAGTAGAAGTGACCGAACGTATTATTGAGCGCAGCCGCCAAACGCGCTCTGCTTATTTGCATCGTGTTGATCAAATTATCAATCGCGAAAAAGGTGCTGATAGACTTGGCTGTGCCAACGTAGCACACGCGGTTGCTGCTTTGCCAGCGAGTGATAAATTCAAGATTGTGGTCGAAAAAGCCCCACATATCGGCATTGTAACCGCTTATAACGAGATGCTTTCCGCGCATCAGCCTTATGTGAATTACCCCGAAATTCTGCGTGATGAAGCGCACAAGTTGGGCGCAACCGTGCAAGTGGCAGGCGGCGTGCCAGCCATGTGTGATGGCATCACCCAAGGCGAGCCGGGCATGGAGCTTTCATTATTTAGTCGCGATAATATTGCCATGGGTACAGCGATTGCGCTTTCGCATGATGTATTTGATGCGGCATTGATGTTAGGTGTATGCGATAAAATTGTACCTGGTTTGTTAATTGGCGCACTGCATTTTGGTCATTTACCAACCGTTTTTGTACCAGCGGGGCCGATGAGCACGGGCTTAGATAACACCGCAAAATCTAAAGTGCGCGAAAAATACGCACAAGGTTTAGTCGGGCGCGAGGAGTTATTTGCCTCCGAATCTGCGGCTTATCATGGTGCTGGCACTTGTACGTTTTATGGCACGGCTAATAGCAATCAAATGTTGCTGGAAGCGATGGGGTTACATGTGCCAGGCGCAGCGTTTATTCATCCGCACGATGGCTTGCGTGAAGATTTAACGCGTGAAGCGGTGCATTTGGTGTTAAACAACACACGCAAGAATAACTTTATCCCGATTGGCAAACTGGTAGATGAACATGTGATTGTGAACGCAATGGTGGCTTTGTTAGCCACTGGCGGCTCTACCAATCATCTGATTCACTGGGTGGCCGTTGCACGCGCGGCAGGTATTATTATTGATTGGACAGACTTCCATTATCTGGCAAAAGGCACGCCATTATTAGCAAGCGTCTACCCAAATGGCAAAGCCGATGTCAACGAATTTCAAAACGCGGGTGGCCCAGGCTTTGTGATTCGCGAGTTGATTGAAGGAGGCTATATGTACCCTGATGTGTACACGGTTGCCAAAGGCGGCTTGCGCGAGTTCGGTAAAAAACCTGTTAAAGAAGACGGAAAGTTAGTTTGGAAAGAATACCCAGCCGAAAGTGGCGATGAAACCGTTGTACGCACTGCTTCGCATCCATTCAACGAATCTGGCGGATTACGTTTGCTTAAAGGTAATTTAGGCCGTAGTGTGATTAAAATTTCTGCCGTGCCAGAAGATCGTCACATTATAGAAGCGCCTGCGATTGTATTTGATGCGCAAGAGGAATTATTGGCGGCATTTGACCGTGGCGAATTAGAGCGTGATTTTGTAGCGGTGGTGCGCTTTCAAGGGCCAAGAGCCAATGGTATGCCAGAATTACACAAATTAACACCACCATTGGCTGTGCTGCAGAACAAAGGCTTTATGGTCGCTATTGTCACCGATGGTCGCATGAGTGGCGCGTCTGGTAAAATTCCTGCGGCAATTCATCTAAGCCCAGAAGCCAGCGCAGGCGGCGCAATTGCTAAAATCCGTACCGGCGATATTATTCGCTTGAATGCGGTGGTCGGTCAACTTAACGTATTGGTAGACGAAGATACTTGGACAGAGCGTGATCCAGAAGAATTGTCTGATGCAAAACGCAATAGTAATGCGCATGGTATAGGGCGTGAGTTATTTGGCGGCATGCGGAAAAACGTGTTATCTGCCGAAGAAGGCGCCATCACTTGGCTCTAGCTGTTTAAAATATAATTTATGCGGCGTTACTTTCGCTTGCCGTACTATTCGTACTGTCTGCACTCAAGTGCCTTGCCTAAATTAATTTTGAAACAGCTAGCTAATATGTTCACTTTATTCATTCCTGCGCAGGCTGGAATCCATTTTTTTAAAAGTTTAATACTCAATTTAATTAGGTAAAAGTATGATTAATACACTCGATTTAGCAAAAGAAGGTCCAGTAATTCCAGTTATCGTGATTAACAAAGTAGAAGATGCGGTGCCAATGGCAGAAGCTTTATTGGCAGGTGGCATTCGCGTGCTAGAAGTCACCTTGCGTTCATCTTGCGCATTAGCGGCAATGGAGCAAATCGCAAAGCACGTACCTGACGCGATTTTAGGTTCAGGTACGGTGCGCAATTTAAAAGATGCGCAGGCCAGTTTTGACGCAGGTTGCAAATTTGCGGTAAGCCCAGGTTACACATCTGAGCTAGGTCACTTTGCACGTAAAATTGGTTTACCGTTATTACCCGGTGTTTCAACAGGTTCAGAAATTATGACCGCCAATGCAGATGATTATTTTTTCTTAAAATTATTCCCTGCAGTGGCTGTTGGCGGCATTAATTTACTTAAAGGTTTTGCGGGGCCTTTTGGCGATGTAAAATTTTGCCCAACTGGCGGCGTCACAGTTGATTCAGCACCACAATTTTTAAGCTTACCAAATGTAGTGGTTTGTGGCGGCACTTGGCTGACGCCAGCCGATGCAGTAGCCAGACGCGATTGGGCGCATATTACCAAGTTAGCCAAAGAAGCCAGCGCGATTAAAGCTGCTTAATTATTAAGCTGCTTTAAAATGAGGGTTTGTGGCTAACACAAACCCTTTTTTATTTTTTGAGCTAAAAAAAGCGTTAAGTATTTGTTCAATAAAAGTCAGGAAAATTGTTTGCATTCACTATTTAAAACGTCAGATTTAAAACCATATAAAACCATTGTATTTGATTGTGATGGTGTGATATTGGATTCAAATGTTGTCAAAACACAAGCGTATTTCCGCACAGCCAAAAACCTAAACGCAAGCGATAAACAAGCCCAAGCGCTAGTCGATTACCATGTTAAGTTAGGCGGCGTTTCGCGCTACCATAAATTTGAATGGTATTTGCGTGAAATATTAAGCGAGCCTGCAACAGATAAAGCGATTCAAGCATTGTTAGACGAATTTAGTAAAGAGCTTGAAGATGGTTTAATGCACTGTGCCATCGCTGAAGGCTTGCAGGATTTGCGTGATGCTACTGCAAACGCAAAATGGATGATACTTTCCGGTGGTGACCAGCAAGAAATTCGCGATTTATTTGCTAAACGCCATTTGGCGGATTTATTTGACGGCGGTTTATTTGGAAGCCCTGATAACAAAGATACGGTATTAGCACGTGAAAAAGCCAATGGCAATGTGCAGATGCCCGCGTTGTTTATAGGTGATAGCAAATATGATTTTGAGGCATCAACTGCCGCTGGCTTGGATTTTATTTTCGTGAGTGACTGGACGGAAGTGCCTGATTGGAAAGAATTTTGTGCAGCGCATCATCTAAAAGTGCTGCCTTGTATTCAAGCGCTGTTAAATCCTGATTAGCCTGCAAGCACAATAAGACAATGCCTTTTGTTTCCGTCATTATCGTCAACTACAATTCGGCTAGCTATGCACTGGATTGCATCCGCTCATTACAGCGCCAAATTGGTGTACAGCTAGAAATCATTGTCATTGATAATGCCAGTCAAGATGACAGTCTATCTATTTTGCAAGCGCAATTAACAGATCAAATTAAACTCATTCAAAGCCCCACCAATTTAGGCTTTGGCCGTGCTAATAATTTAGGTGCGGCACAAGCCAGTGGCGAGTATTTGTTACTATTAAACCCAGATACAGTTATAGACGAAGCCCATAGCATTGAATATTTAGTCGATGCGCTGTTAGAGAATTCGAAAATTGGTTTAATGGCACCTTTGGTGGTGGAGCCTAGAAAAAACAAACAAGTTGTTGCACGCCGCAGCTATCCATCACAGCGATATTTAAAACATACCAAAAAACTAAAAAATTTGCCGGGACAGATTGCTTGGGTGTTAGGGGCTTGCATGCTAATTAAACGAGATTTGTTTAGTCAGATAAACGGCTTTGATGCAGATTATTTTTTGTATGGTGAAGATATTGATATTTGTCTGCGCATCAGATTAGCTGGCTATGTGATTGGTTTTACAGACGCTGTAAAAATCACACATGTATCTGGCGCAAGTGAGATTGGGGCAGATTCGTATGAAAAATGGCTCAGGAAAAGGCGCGGATTGTATTTGTTTTTTATCAAACATTATCACGCAGAAGATCGACGTAAAATTGCAAAGATGTTTATCACTAAAGCCAAACTTTATTTATTATTACTGCAGGTTAAAGGATTATTTGTTGATCAAAATAAAGCTAGTTTTATTGATAAAAAACATCGCTTAAAAGCAACGATTACCGCAGCCAAAGAAATGCTGATACATCCATAAGCAAAGACGATTAACTGGCCTGTTTTTTGTATATTAATATTCTTTTTTTGTTTTTAAATCCATACACGGTATGCACAAGTCGATATTGCGGCAATTTATCCGTTAAAACCAGTTCTCTTTTTGCAGATTCATTATCTACATCGAGGTTAATCACCAAATAGTCGTAGGTGTAGATTGATCCATCTGCAATGGCTTGCTGTGTGTAATCCCAATAATCATAACCACGGCCTGCATAAGGTGCATTGGCGTAATAGCGCAATCTTGGGCTGACATAAAAAATGCGCTGATTGCTCGGTGCATCTTGATGCTTAATCCATGCTACTGCTTGTTGCTCAAAATTTAAATAATCTGCTTTGGGTAATATATTGCCCATAAATGTGAAACTTAACACTGTTAAAATGATGATTAATGTCCATTTATGCCGCCGTTTTTTTGCTTTTATCATCAGATGCGCAAAGCAAAAAGCCGATAATATGAGTAGCATAAAACCAAGACTGGCAACATATCGGCCAGAAAGCACGTATACATTTAATAATATAAGTGCCGCATTGAGTATCGCTAAAGCAATCACCCAATAAAATACTTTTAATGCATCTCGGTTGATGATGGTTTTGGCTAGGCGAAATCTAAATACCAGTAAAGCGATTGAAACCCAACCAGCAGAAGACAAACATTTCATAACGAGTATGGCGAATAAGCCAGTGAGTAATACCAGCATACTGTAATCTGCTAAATAGCCAGTTAATACCAGCGAAGCAATAACAGATGCCTTAGTATTTACGCCATTCGCCAAGTTGATAAAACCTTGTTGCAGCATGGTAGTTAACTGATTTATTCGGCCAAAATCGGCCAGCGTTAAAGTTGGATGCAATGCCAGTATCGATAGTAATATAGCCAATACCAGTAAGCTTAATATGTTCGCTATTAGCCATGGTTTAATGCCATCCCATTTTTTTTCTACTAAAAAAATAAACGGCAAAAAAGCGAGAAATGTGACTGCTTCTATTCTAAACAGCACGGCGACAATTGCGCACACTTGCCATAAAACGGCTGATTTAACCATTTGCTGGCGATAATATTGAATAAAATAGTAAATGCTAGTTAGAAAAAAAGCCCAAAACCCTTCATCTCTTAATAACATCGGCAAAATATCACCCACGATATACGAGGTACTAAAAAGTAATAATGCACCGCAAACCAAGGTTAATTGATTGCCGCCAGCAATGCGAATCAGCGATAAAAAACTCAAGGTAGTGAGGGAGAAAAAACACACATTCAATATTTGAGCCGACAATTGAAATGACGCACCAGTGATTTTATGCGCGCCAGCAATTAAGACGGGGTAAAAAGGCCAATCAAACAGTGCAAGGCCTGCTTTCCATTCGCCTAAAGAAAATAATCTGGCGATTTCAAAATACAACACAGAGTCATCATTGATCCAGCCATGTTGAATATACATGATGCGCCAAGCTAGCAAAGCACTCAACAAAACCAGCGACCAAATCAGTCGTCGCATTGAGATGCTGAATACTTTATTTTGAACAGAAGTAAACAAATGGCGCTTTTGCATTATGTAGGACCGTTATTTCTGCTGTTGGCATAGTTTAAAAATTCAGCAATATGGTCTGAACAAATAAGATGAACAACGCTTGATATTTCGTCTTGTGGCCAGTCCCACCATGTTGTTTTAACTAATGCATCTCTGGTTGCTTGGTCAAATCGCCAGCGAATATGTTTTGCAGGGTTGCCAGCCACAATCGAATATGGCGCAACGTCTTTAGCGACAATCGCACCATTCGCCACCACTGCGCCATGGCTGATGCTCACACCAGATAAAATAATGGCATTTTCACAAATCCAGACATCACTGCCAATATTAACGTCACCTTTAGTTGTTTCGCCATTTTGAATGGGCGGATTCACATTAAAAAAAGCATGAAATGGGTAAGTGCTAACCCAATCAGTGTGGTGATTGCCGCCCATAAAGATTTGAACATTTTTTGCAATAGAGCAATACGAACCAATGCGCAGCATTGCATTAGGATGCTGAAATTTAATGAGTGGAACGCCATAACAATTTGTCCCAATCTCGTAATTAGGGTAGTTTAGCTTAAACTTTTGCAGCGATCTTGCTGGCTTATTCAGTTGCTTTTCGCGCTTTTGTTGTGCGCAACGCAGGTTAAAAAAGCTGAGTAATTTAAACATGGTTTTTTAAAACGGCATTTTTAAAATGAATACTCGACACAATAGTGTTAGGTAAGATATGTTTTAAGCAAGCTAATTTGACCTCTTCACCAGGCAAAGGGCACTCGCGTTGAAAGCAAGGGCTACAAGATAAGTTGAGATATGCAATCACCGCTTTTGTCGTCATGGGCGGCGTATGGTATGGGTCGGATGATCCAAAAATGGCGATCAATTGCGTGTTAAGTGCCGCCGCCACATGCATTAAACCAGAATCGTTGCTCACGACTGTATCGCATAATCCGATTAAATCAATCACTTCACTCAAGCTGGTTTTTCCGCCAAAGTTAACACATTGGTTTTGTGTTAGTTGATTGATTTCGTGCGTGACAGGTACATCTTTATCCGAGCCGAATAACCACACTTGCCATCCTTTGCTAATCGCCTCATTTGCCACTTGTGCATAATATGCAGCAGGCCAGCGCTTGGCTTCGCCATATTCAGCACCAGGACACAAGCCGAGTATTTTATTTTGGCTTGTTTGAATGCCCATCTTGGCAAGTGTGTTTAGCGCAGATTTTTTACTGCTTGTTAACTGTGGAATTGGAAGATTTGTAGGCAATGCTTGGCTTGAATTTAGACCCAACATCACAAAGCGCTCAACCGTTTTCTGTAATATGGTTTTATTCAGCGGACGAATATCATTAATCAAACCATAACGCATTTCGCCTAAAAAACCAGTGCGTTTTTTGATGCCAGCCGCCCAAGGCAATAGTGCCGATTTGAACGAATTAGTCAGAATAATGCTTTGCGTGTAACCAACTTTTTTTAAGCTTCTGCCTAATGCAATGCGTTGCCAAAAAGCCAATTCACCGTGTTTAAAACTTAACGCTATTTTTGCGTTAACTTCTGGCATACGCTCTAATAAAGGCAATGTCCAAGCGGGTGCGGCAACGTCAATCACACAATCTGGATTATTGGCTTTAAGTATTTTAAATAGACTTTGCGCTAATACCATATCGCCCACCCAAGCTGGGCCTAGCACTAATATTTTTTCGGGATTATTTTCAACAGACATTCGCGAAATAAGTGTAGCTAACGATTCAATTTTTTGATGATGTTACTGGTACTGCGGCCTGCAACCAAATCAATCAACGCAATCTCTCCACCCCAACTTTTTACTTCTTTTCCACCCACAACTTGCTCTGCTGAGTAGTCGCTACCTTTGGCAATCACATCGGGCTCAAGCGCATGGATTAAGTTAAGTGGCGTGTCTTCATCAAACAAAATCACCGCGTCCACACTTTCTAGCGCAGCCAACACGCGCGCTCTATCATTTTCACTTACCACTGGCCGCGTTGGGCCTTTAATCGCGCTCACTGAACGATCGGTATTTAAGCCTAAAATCAATTTATCACCACGTTTTTTGGCGGCCTCTAGATACGTCACATGGCCTGCATGCAGCAAATCAAAACAGCCATTGGTGAAGACAATTTTCTGCTTGGCTTTTTTCCAAGCAGTCACTTTGGTTTTTAATTGTGTTAAATCGCACACTTTATGCGCTTGTTGGCTTTTTTGTTGGCTCGCCAAAGCATCCAACAAATCTGCCTGCGAAATTGGCACTGTGCCCACTTTTCCCACCACCACAGCGGCGGCAATATTGGCTAATTGCAAACTTTGCAGTACAGAAAGTTTGTGCATTAACCCAGCCGCTAATGTAGCAATAACCGTGTCGCCAGCGCCAGATACATCGAATACTTGTTTAGCAATAGCAGGTAGATGATGGGTTGCATCATCGATTAAGCTGATACCTTCTTCGCCACGTGTGACTGCTAAAAAAGTTAAGTCTAATTGTTGTTTAAGCAGGCTAGCTTGATGCATTAAATCCACATCATCAATCGTTGTATCACACGCTTCTGCGGTTTCTTTTTTGTTGGGTGTTAGTCCAGTTGCGCCTTTGTATTTACTGTAATCGCGGCCTTTTGGGTCAACTAAAACGGCAATATTGGCAGCTTTGCATTGCTGAATAATCGCTTGGCAAGCGGCATCACTTAGTAAGCCTTTTGCATAATCAGACAAAATAACCATGCTGGGTTTTAAGGCTAATTGTTGCTCGATTAATTGTGTTAAGTCTGCGATTTCAAGCACATTAAAACGGGAATTACTTTCTTGATCTATACGCAACATTTGTTGATGGCCGCTTAATACGCGGGTTTTGGCAATGGTTGGGCGATTTTCAGACACATAAACACCACTGGTATCAACGGCTATTTGCTTTAGTAAGTTAACTAAAATGACGCCTTCATTATCACTGCCAATACAACCAACGATATGGGTTTGAATGCCCAGCAAGGCTAAATTGGCGGCCACATTTGCCGCGCCGCCAGCGCGTTCATTTTGCTGATTCAGCAAAACAATCGGCACTGGTGCTTCAGGTGAAATGCGGCCAACTGAGCCAATTAAATAACGGTCTAACATGACATCGCCAATCACTAGCGCATGTTGTTTGGGATTTGTGTTGCCAAACTGTTTGACAACATCGAGCAAAATATCAGACATAACCTTGGGTTAAGACTCTAAAATTTCACAAAGTGAATGCCCAACAAAAATATGCGCTTCTTGAATGCGCGCAGTCACCGCTGACGGCATTATCATATTAAAGTCAC
>JBKJRD010000071.1:0-34822 GCA_046594885.1 Methylotenera sp.
GTGGATGGGGCTCGCCTAGGCGCAGAAGCGACACGAAAAAAATACAGAGTCGCAATGGGTGGATTAAAAGTCGACTTTCCCCTATCGCGCATTGAAATAGATCATACACCTATTAACATTTTAGTCATTGATAAAACCACGATGCTGCCACTGGGAAAGCCTTGGTTGACATTGGCTATTGATAAGAAAACACGAATGATTTTTGGCTTCTACATATCATTCAACACGCCATCCAGTCATTCAATAATGCAATGCTTGAAGATGGGATTTTTGCCAAAAGTTAACCTACTTAAACGCTTTCCTAGTATAAAAGGTGATTGGCCGATTCATGGAATTCCTGAACTTATAGTATGCGACAACGGCATGGAGTTGCATTCTGATGCATTACAAAAAGTTTGTTTAGAACTAGGCGTTCAATTGTTATTTTGCCCCGCAAAGCATCCCGAGGCAAAAGCATCAGTTGAGAGATTTTTCAAAACAATTTCTATAGATCTCTTTCACAAACTTCCCGGCACCGTATTTTCAAATATTGATCAAAGAGGCGATTATCCTTCGGAGGAATTTGCCGCCATTGATGTTGAAACATTAGTACATTTAGTAACTAAATGGGCAGTTGACATCTATAGTGTGTCATACCATAGGGGTATTAATACAACGCCATTGCTTGCTTGGTACGAATACTCTCAAGACCTCAACATCGAATTGCCAGCCTTCCCACAAGAGCTTGATGTTATTACTGGTATTCCTGCATCGCGCACTGTATTTCATTATGGAATTGAATTAGAAGGGCTGCATTACAACTCAAAAAGACTGCAGGAAATGCGACGACGTACAGGAGAAAACCTGCAGATCCAGCTTAAATACTACATGGATACAATTTCTCACATTCAAGTTTATGACGAACATGAGCGTGAATATATACGAGTAGATTGTGTTAACGATGATTATGCACAAGAGATGAGAAGAGATATTCATCGGCTGATTCGAGAATATGCTCGTCGTAAGTTTAATGAAAATTACTCAACTGCTCAGCTGATGGAAGCGCGCCAAGAAATAGATTCCATTATAAGAGAAGCAGTTAAGCACAAAAAAATGGCTGTTCGTAAAGCAGGTGCATCACATTTAATGCACGACAGTACTTCGACTTTTGAATCGAAGAATCCGTTACAGATAGCACAAAGACCAGTCAAATCTGCAAAAGCAGAAATACCTGTGAATTTGCCCGATGGTTTAAATGATCTTTTACCACATTTCGACTTCAAAGATTTGCCTAATTTGGACCTTAATAATGATGAGGAGCACCCATGAAACCAATTGAAATAATACGCAAATATGCAGCAAATGCTGACCGTCAGGATCAATCACAAAGCCAATTATATGGATTTAGTTTGCGCAACATTATTCTGGAACACCAACGCTTTAAATCTACATTAAGATCAATTGCGGAACTACATCACTACTGTATTCAAAATAAAGTAGGAAAAGGCTTAATTATTGTTGGGCCCTCTGGGCTAGGTAAAACGAGCATTCTTAAATACTATGCCTGCCAATTCCCTAGAGTTGTTGAAACACAATTTACACGTATTCCAGTATTGATTGTGACTACACCTAGCACTCCAACCACAGACAGCATGGCGGAAGCGATTCTAATGGCTTTAGGGGATCCTTTGGCTAATAGAGGTAATGCAAAGGATAAATTAAATCGTATTAAGTTGCTTTTTGACCAATGTCAGGTAGAACTTTTGTTCATTGATGAGTTCCAGCATTTCTTCTATGCGAGAACAATTGTGGAATTTAGGACAATCACTGATTGGCTTAAAATTTTCCTAAACGAAACCGCTAAGGCTGTAATCTTATGTGGATTGCCTGAGGCCGAAATGGTTGTACAAAGTAATGAACAACTTGCTAGACGGTTTTCAAGTAAGCATACTCTAACGCCGTTTTCTTTCGCTCCTGAACAGGATTTTTTAGAATTTCGAGGCATACTTAGATCATTCCAAGATGGATTACCACTTCCCACTGAAATACCATTACACGAAGCAAATCTTGCAAGGCGCTTTCTAATTGCAAGTAATGGTCTACTAGACTATGTTCGTAAAATTCTAGAGGGAGCAGTAAGTGTTGCTACTGCTGCAGGTCATCAATCACTTGATTTGCCCGCATATGCTGAGGCCTTCAGGAGAGAGGTTTGGTCAGACGTTGCGGATCGATTGAACCCCTTCCATGAAGATTCGCCATTACGCGTCCTAAACCGATCAGGAGAGCCTTTTTACGCTAGTTATAAAAGGCATGCGATAGGCTCCCCATTAGCTAGAAGATTAAATCTAGTTCAAAGGGGAAATAAATGATTACCTCTAAAATCTCACAAAAAGTTGATCAACAATTACTTATAAGACCATATCCATTTCGAACAGAAGGCCCTAAGGGTTATTTATTAAGACTAGCTGAAGCAAATTGGATTCCATTACGTGAACTAGATTCTTTAGGCATAATTTTTGAGCCTGATACATTACTCGCCCATGGCCTATTACCAGATTTAGCATTAGATCCAGACTTGCATCGTAAGATTAGTAATGTTCAATCTCTATTAACATCGTATCCAAGAATCTGGAATCACCACTCGTGCCGATTTTGTCCATTATGCCTAAATCAAGATGCCCATTGGAGGGCAGAATGGGAATTATTGTTTCATGATGCTTGTGTAATTCATGGGGTATGGCTTATTGATCAATGTTCATCCTGCGGAATGAGTGTGAGTTGGAACCGACTTTCTTTGGTGCGATGCCAATGCGGTTCTGACTTAAGAGCAGAAAATGCAAATGCCTGTCCTGAAAATGTTAAAAGGCTTTCATGTTTATTGGAAGGAAAGTTACATCAGTCACATGATCAAACATATCCAACGCCATTGGAAAAAAATAATTTAGAACAGACTCAGCGGTTAATTCGTTATTTGGGCACATATATGGATGCAGAAGCAGAGCGAAATCCATTAAAGGTTCAGCGAGCATGGAGCATGGAAAGTTCTTGGGCCATAACATCCCTTGCTGCAGAAATTGTTTTTAACTGGCCAAATGGATTTCATGATTCATTACAGAAAATCCAAAATTCCTCAGCAGATACGTATTCACGTCGATTAGATGGTGTGTTTGGACGTGCTTATCATTACCTTTACAAAGGATTATCTGAAGCCGCTTTCCAGCCTGTTAGGCATGCTTTTGAGGAGTGGATCAGCAGTTCTTGGCGCGGTTGTTTAGCAAAGCGAAATCGTCGTTTAACACTCATGCTTTTAGATAAGGCTATATGGATACCTAGCAACCTAGCCAGAGACACGTTAGGCATTTCAGATCAAAGATTAGCCATGCTCATTCGTGAAAATATAATTGAGGGAGAAACCCATATTAGCCGTTCAGGACGAAAGTTTGTGATGGTTCGGCGTGATCAATTAGATCATGCGCGTAATGCGGTACATGGATTTATCGATATGAAAACAGCAGGAAATCTTTTAGGTTTAACAAAAAAAAGAATGCGCCAGATTTTACATCACCTTTTTCCTGAGGCCAGAAAAGTAAGTAGTGCAGCTTCATCTCCATGGTGTGTGTCACGGGATGCGGTAGATAATTTACTCGCCACTACGTATGGTTTGGCTCAAATATCCATTGCAGATGAAGGGTGTATATCAATTGGCCACTTTTTAAGGTATTGGGCTTGGTCTTCTGATGAAGTTGTCTCTTTAATAAAGGCGGCTTGTTCGAATGATATCAATATTATTAACTTTATCGATGGGGCTGTCGGAATTAGTGCTTGGGTTTTCCGAGAAACTGATTTGAAAGAATGGAAAGCAAAATTAACAATGGGTTTTGGTGCTTGGATTACAGTATCTCAAATGGCTACGCTATTGACTATTAAACAACAGGTTGCATATGACCTGGTCAACGGACATTTCCTTAATGGTGAAACTACACACAAATTGCCAAAAGGTGGAATTAGAGTTAGCAGGATTGAAGTTGAAAAATTTAAATTGAAGTATATATTTTGTACAGAAATTGCGGCTAAATTAGGTGTTTCTCCTAGAAAGGCTCGATCAGTTTTAAGTGGTTATTATATTAACCCAATATCCGGTCCAGGAATAGATAATGCTAGACAGTTGCTTTATTTTAGAAATAATGAATTAAAGTACGCAATTGAAAATTTTGTTTCAGAAAAAAATGATGATTTCCACTTAATATAGTTAATAATGACTTTGAAAATAATGTAATCATAAAGAATATAAATATTTTTAAGTGTAGTTATTTGTTGAACTTACAACATCAACACTTTAATGATTTGATTTTAAAATAACTGATAGGATGACGATACTTCCTGTGAAATTACAATCCTAGTTGATAACATAAACAAAACTTTTATAACATCTAGAATTTTCAATTCCCCATGTTTTAAGATTATTTTCACGCGAGGCAATACTTACAAAGACTAAGCCACAGTATAAACTCTCAATAAGGCACTTTAATTATTCACGGTGTTTTGTGAGTTTTTTAAATCGTTCTACTTTATTGGAATTTTCGTCTTCTTTTGTGCACTCATTTTCAGGAATGTTCATGGTGTTTTTAACTGAACTTTAGGGCGTGTGGGAGTGGTGCCTATTTTGTTTATTTTCAATCAACCGTTTGACTTCAATGCAATTCTTGGATTAATTGGACAACCTTAGTGTTCTTACCAGCGCTTTACGCTATTTGGTTCAAAGAGAAAAAACCTATTTAGTAAATTTAACCGCTAATGAGAGCTCAATATGGCATGCGTATTTAATGTTATATCTGTACTAAAGCTGTGATTTTTCAAACTAATGAGAGTTTAAAATTGTAAAGGGGATACCAAATGAATAAACCTACAGATTTAAAATTTAACGGCGAAGAGTCTTCTACCAAACTTGCCAATGGGAAACTGTGCGCATTATTAAATCAGGCTAAGGTGAGCCATTGTTGCTGATTCACACCATTAGAACTCAAATTGAGTTATTTAGTGAAATGATTCCATTTTATGCACAAAACTTTTCAGTTTATGCCGTTGATTGAGATGCTATTCATTTTTTGAAGTTTCTAAACCTCTTCAAAAAGGTCTGTTGTTCGCTATGTGCTAAAATTCAGTGATGAAATTATTACATGGTGCATTTTCTATTGTTCATGCCTTGATGGCTGGATTGTTTGCGTGCGCAGCTATGGTGCTTGTTTTCAAAGCTGCGAAGATGGGTTGGTCGGCAACTGTTGGCGAAATTGATGTTTCCTCCGCTCAACATATCATTGAAGCAATGGGTACCCTTGCAGCAGCAGTTGTCGCTCTACAGATAGCGCAAACTATTACCGAAGAAGAGGTGCTTAGAAATGTTCATGTAAGTGGACCAACCCGCATACGCCGTTTCTTATCGAGATTTTTAGTAGTGATTGTTGTTGCACTGGCTATAGAGGGACTAGTGGCAGCATTTAAAGCCGCAAATGAAGATTCATTGCAACTACTTTATGTTGCCGCCTTAGTTGTAGCAATTGGTGTATTGCTTGCAGGTTGGGGAATATTTTTAAGAATGAATTGCTATGCAGAAGATCTTGAGCCTGAAGCCATGCAGGAAGCTAAACGTGAAGATAAAAAACTTAAATAGCCTCTATTAAAATTGATAATAATTAAGTAATCTTAATTTTGCTAAGTAAATAACTCAGATAAACGAAAAAAACGCTAATCGTTTTATAAAATCTAAACACTACAATATCAAATAATTACTTTGAATTTAAATCTATAAACAATTGGTTTTACATAACTCATAATTTATTTAATTTTTTATTTTTACATAACTGTTTATTTTTAAAATTACATTTCACTACAATAAGTAAGAAGATTCTTACATAAAACCCATTGATTTTCTGATACAAATCCAAAAAATATTTGTTTAGTATCATTTTCCAAGAATCCTAAAAGCATATATTTTAGGAATTTCTACAAATAAATAGGGAGAATTAAATGCTAACAAATCAAGACAGTATTCCAGTAATCAATCATCTCATTGAAATTTCAATCGACGGACAAGATGGCTATTTAGAAGCTGCCGAAGAAATAGATAATCAAGAATTAAAGCAATATTTATTGCGTAAATCTGAATTAGTTAAACAAAGTGTAATTGAGTTGCAAAATTTAGTGCGTGAATTAGGGGGCGAGCCTGCTGAGTCTTCGACTATAGTCGGAAATATGCATCGTATTTGGATCGATATTAAAACTTTTATTTCTCAAAACGATACGTTAGCAGTTCTAGAAGAACTTGAGCGCGGCGAAGATGTTGCATTACATGAGTTCCGTGAAGCCTCTAAAAAAGATTTGCCTATTAATGTTGCGCATGTTGTCGCTCGTTTATTAGCAGGTGCACAACACAATCACGATGAAATAAGAGATATGCGAAACACTGCTAAAGCCAATAAAGAATCAAGTAAATAGATTTTAAGTTGCATGTTTTTTTGCATCATTCTAAGGTGAATTCTAAACAAGTAGTGGTTTGTTTTACGTAAAAGTAAGCATCCAACTTATCACTATATGAATTAATTTATTAGATACTCTTATCTCAAAATATCGCAACTCAATATAACTATTATGGAGAAATAAATGGTTACAGTTACCGGATTATTTAACGATCAAGACAGCGCAGAACGCGCATATAAATCAGCTTTAGACTCAGGCTATAGTAGTAACGATATTGATGTCATCATGAGTGAAGAGACTCGCCAAAAATATTATGGTCATAAAACTACTTTAGAAACAGAAGTGGGTAACAAAGCAGCTGAAGGTGCTGCTATTGGTGGTGCATTAGGTGCTACTGTAGGTGCTATAGCAGCCGCAGTAGCAGCAGTAGGTACTGTAATTGCACTTCCAGGTTTGGGTTTAGTGATCGCTGGTCCATTGGCAGCAGGTATTGCAGGCGCTGGTGCAGGTGGTGTGAGTGCTGGTCTTATTGGTGCGCTTGTTGGATGGTCTATTCCAGAAGACACTTTAAAAGAATATGAGAGTGGTCTACAAGACGGTGGGATTTTGGTTGGTGTAAATGCCAAATCTGACGAAGATCGTGATCGTTTCAAAAATGATTGGACCACTAATAATGGTCGTTCAATCAACGGTTAACTAATTTCCAGTTGTTTATAAAAGGTCACTTTGTAAGTGGCCTTTTATTTTAAGCGCTTTGTAAATTATTCTATTAAGGCTTAAGAAAAAATTATTTGTTAAAAAGATTTTGCTTTAAAACAAATTCTTGCGCAACGATTGTTTTTTGAACAGTTTTTGATATACCTATTAATGCTTGTTTTTGATAATTATTTAAAAGTTTTGGAAACTGATCAAATACACAAACTGTGCCCATTTGCTCGCCTAGAGGCATCGAAATGGGAACCCCAGCATAAAATCTTATGCTTAATTCACCTTTAACGTAGGGATTGTCCCAATATCTTTCATCCGCTTGGGCATCTTCAATTTCGAGTAAGGTATTAATAATTGCATTTTTGCATAGAGAATCATTAATTGGCACTTCTTTTAAGCAATTTATACCTACAGTAGAAATGAATAAATGATTATATGAATCCATGACGCTTATAGTTGCGTAATTAGTTTCGCAAACAGCGGATGCCAAATTAGTAAGTGAATCAAATATTGCTTGAAATGGCGAAACGGCAATTTTAGTTTTTAATTCTCTCGCACGAGAAATTTCTATACACATCTTCTAACTCCTGCTTTTTATTATTAGATTACCTCATATAGTTTACCAACTAAAATTCAAATTAATTGGTAAAATTATTCTTAATTTAAACAATAAGTTCCATACTGTACTAAATTTTAACTACTAATCCAAATACCCCGCGCAATGCACATACAGGGGTTTTCTTTTTTAAAGAGAATCTACTTTCTTTTACCAAGACTTTTAGCTAGTAACTCTGTTAAGTCTAGAACATTTGAATCATCGTCATTCGACGCTTCTTCTAATGAAGTGACCACCTTGCCTTGACCAGCCTTTAATTTCTTGTCTACGAGTGATTGAATGGACTTGCCAAATGCATCATGGTAATCCTCAGGCTTCCATTTACATGTCATGTCATTAATAAGTTGGCTGGCCATTTTTAATTCTGTCGGTTTTAAATCTTTTTTCCCGTCTGCCGGGAGTTTTATATCTTTACTTGATCTAATTTCAGTGGACCATCTAATTGTATTTAACACCAAACCAGCTTCCAAAGGGATAAGAGCAGCAAGGTGTTCTTTGGTATGTAGTATGACCCGTGCTATACCAATCACATCTGATTCCTTCATGGCTTCACGTAAAAGTGCATAAACTTTATCCGCTTTCGCTCCAGGTTCTAAAAAGTAAGGTTGTTCTAAATACATAAAATTGATTTCACTTGCCTTCACGAATGATTCAATTTCAATCGTTTGTGTCTTTTTTGGATATGCCGCTTTAATTTCATCCTCACTGATAATGATGTATTCGTCATTATCTTGCTTGATACCCTTTATCACATTCTCTTTTTCGATATCTTTTCCAGATACTTTATTAATGCGCTTATAACCTACAGGGTCCAATGTTCGCTTATCAATCCAATCGAAATCTATACTGACGTCTTGTGATGCTGAATATAAAGTTACTGGAACATGTACTAACCCAAAACTGATAGCACCCTTCCAAATGGCATGTGGCATAAAGTGTTCCTTAAAATTATATGTGTAATAAAGTCATTGATTCGGTAATATCTTCTGCCGAAGATTCATAGGCTTTCCATGGATCATTTCCCTTATCCATCCTTGAATGTACGTTCCTTATAGTCCAGTGATCTACACCATTGATTTCATCTAATTCACTCCAGTCAATCGGTATGGAAATCCCCATACCAGCACGTGCGCGTAGAGACCAAGCACTAACAGTAGTTGCGTCTTGATCATTGCGCAAATAGTCGATAAATATTTTGCCGACTCGATTTCTTGGACCACTCTTTGCAACAAATCGGGATGGAATTGTTTTGCTCATGTGAACAACTACGGCTTGAGTAAACGCTTTAACAGTATCCCAGTCATATATTTTCTGGATAGGTACTACTACATGTAAGCCTTTGCCACCACTCGTCTTTAAAAAAGCAGGGAGTTTTAATTGAGTCAAAAAGGCCTTCATTAATTGCGCGCCTTCTTTTACCTTCTCCCACTCAACATTTTCTCCTGGATCCAAATCAAAAATGATGCGGTCAGGCATATCTAAAGACAGGTTGCCATTGTGTGTATGAAACTCGATAGCGTTCCATTGAGCAACAGAAGCAATACCTTCTAATTTACTGATTTCGATTAATGGTTGTTTATCGCTAGAGAGTTGAATTTTTTTTACTCCTACTAATTTTTCTGTTTCAGCATGCTTTTGAAAGAACAGTTCACCAGTTAAACCCTTCGGTGCTCGTAGCAGTGATACAGGTCTTTTTGTTAAGTGAGGAAACATTAACTCACCTACCGATTGATAGTAGCGAACAATATCTAATTTCGTGATAGCACTGGATGCATCAATTACTCTATCCGGATTTGTAATCTTAAAGTTTTTTGACCTATTTAAAGTTTGTTGGGTTGGAGCCTGCAGAGTTACTCCAACATTGGGAATTTCGCGAATAATCGACTTAGGATCCTTATCGGTTCGCAAGCCTTTAAATACTGAATGCCTGATATGGCCATTGGTTGTCCATTCACTAAACTCTACTTCAGCAATTAAAATGGGCTGCACCCAAGTGGTTTTAGGGGGTGCTTCAAAAGGTGCAAGCACAACACTTTTTTCCACTTTAATCTCATCAAGTTTAAGCTTAATGTCATTTAGCGTTTTTTGATTAAAGCCTGAACCTACATTTCCTGCATGGATTAATTCTCCATGTTTATCGTGTACTGCTAGCAATAGAGCACCAAAGTTTGACCTGGCACCATTAGGGGGGGTGTACCCAATAATGATAAATTCTTGTCTCTGTTTACACTTAAATTTTAACCAATTGGAGGATCTGGAGGAGGAGTAGGGGGAATCTGGATTCTTTAATATGATGCCTTCCAAACCTAATTTGCAGGCAGATTTTAATAAATTTATTGGGCTAGCCTCGAATACTTCACTCAAACGAATGTGAGAAGAATCCACGGTTTCAAATAATTTAGAAAGAATTGATCGTCTATGAGTTAATGGCAAAGACCGTAGATCATGTCCCTTAAAGTAAATTATATCAAAAAGGAACAGAATTATATTTTTTGATTGGCTAATTTCAAACGATTGTTGCAATGCGCCAAAATCAGGAATACCTTTTTCATTGAGCACCACGATTTCCCCGTCATACCAACCAGATGGAAAAGAATTTTCAAGTATTTTTTTCTTTAATATGGGCAGCTTATGTGTCCAGTCATGGCAATTACGCGTAAATAAACGAACATCTGCATTGTCAATTCTGATTAATAGGCGATAACCGTCAAATTTTATTTCAGCCAACCAACTTTTATCATCAAATGCACCTTCAGCCAAAGTGGCCAACTGTGGTTTCAGTTGTTCTGGCAAAACTGCTTTAGGTGCATCGATCAGTAGTTTATCTATTGACTTTGCTGACACAGTATCCGATTGAATTGAAGCTTCTTCACCTGGAAAAGGTAATGCATGAACACTATCTGGATACTCAGCTACAATGCTGAATTCATCAGAAGATTTCGCTAAAGAATCTTTTTCTTTAATAAGCAACCATGGCTCTTGTTTTTCATTTTTGCCTTTAATACGGACTAATACCCATTTGCCATGAAGCTTAATACCTTTCAGTTCAAACTTTAGATTACCACATGCATAGTCATTTTCAGGGTCACCTAGAGGTTCCCAGATACCCTTGTCCCAAATGATTACTTTACCCGCTCCATATTGTTTAGATGGAATTGTGCCTTCAAAACTCGCATAAGCGAGTGGATGATCTTCTACATGCATCGCCATGCGCTTTACTTTAGGATCGTAGCTTGGACCTTTTGGAACAGCCCAGCTTTTCATAACACCATTGAGTTCCAATCTAAAGTCGTAATGGAGGCTGCTCGCCCAATGTTTTTGAATGACAAATTGAAGTCCACCTAATTGAATCCCCCCATCAGCTGGCTCGGGTGTGATGTCAAAATTTCTTTTAGATTTATAGATTGCTAGCTGTTCGGACAATTCTGTTTTAACCCAAATAAAAGGTTGTTAATATATTGGTTAATCTTTTACTAAATAATACTCTATAGATGGTTGTAAATATGTCTTCAATGTATTGAAATAATATAAAATTCAAAAAAATCACATTATTATTGATTGGGAATAAAATAGTGGAAAACTCTGTGAATATTAATTCAAACCCAAACGACACAGAGTTAGATAACAGTATATTGCCCAGCAACGATCCATTGCAGATTAGAAATGTTGCACTGGTCATCATTTCAACAATTCTTGTTATTTATGCATTGGATTGGGCGCAAAGTTTTATTGTAACGATGTTGCTTGGCATACTTTTAGCCTATGCGTTAAATCCACTTGTAACACATCTCGAAAACATAAAAGTTAACCGAGTGATTGGCTCAACTATCGTTATTTTGGCTGTAATAACTGGTATAGCGTTCTCTACCTACGCATTGCGTGGACAAGTGCAATCAATTATCTCAAGTTTGCCAGTGGCTACATCCAAACTTACCTCTCTATTTGCCAGTAAACGTGGTCAGCCATTAACCAATATGCAAAAAATACAAATAGCAGCAAATGAAGTCGAAACTGCTACTAGTTCAGATGAAGTAAATATACCGACAAAAAAGAAACCCGCGATGCGAGTCGTTATAGAAGAGCCTAAAATTAAAATGCGCGATTTACTATGGCGTGGTTATCTAGGCGTGTTTGAAGTTTTAGCCGAAGCAACCACGATGATTTTTCTAGCTTATTTTCTTCTGCTATCAGGCAATATATTCAAACGAAAATTAGTCAAAATTACTGGGCCAACATTAACTCGAAAAAAGATCACGGTGAATATATTGGATGACATTGGCATTTCAATTCAACGTTATTTAATGATGTTGGTTATTACCAACGTTATCGCTGGTATTTTTTCTTGGGTAGCGTTTAGATTGTTCGGTTTAGAAAATGCTGGCGCTTGGGGATTTTTTTCAGGCTTTATGCACATTATTCCCTATTTTGGGCCAGTTGCGACTGCAGCTGTGACAGGGGTTGCGGCATACATACAATTTAATTCTATTTTTATGGCAATAATGGTTGCAGGTGCATCCATATTAATCGCGACAATTATTGGGGTGTTTGTAACAACTTGGATGACAGGTCGTATTGCAAAAATGAATTCAGCAGCAGTTTTTATATCGCTCATCTTTTTTTCATGGCTATGGGGATTCTGGGGCATGTTACTAGGAATACCCGTCATCTTCATTTTAAAAGTGGTATGTGAGCGTATTGAGAATTTGCAACCGATAGCTGAACTGCTGGGTGAATGAGGCAAGCAAATAGATGTTGATTTACGCAATTTATGCTGTACGACTTAACGTGGAAAAGACACGAATAACAGAAGTAATGTGGCAAGAACTTCAAGCTACTCAATCATTTGCTTATAATCCTGAGCAGATTAGTTTAAATCAGGTAGTAGAAGCGTTATCTACTGAAAATAAGGTGTATTTATTATTGCAAAATGATTCAGGTGAGTGGGTTAACACTTTTGCGGAGTTTAAACTTGTTACATATTCTGAGAATGAAGAAATCGGCATTTACAATCCCGAATATAATTTAGTCGATTTACCTAACTTTTAAATGCGATGGGTTTGCCCGGTTTTCAAATTTTATTAGCGGCGTTATCAGTCATAAGTTCATATTTTATATTTCATTAATACGAATTGAATTTGGGCATTTATTCATTGCTAATAATTAGTTTACAATCAACTAAACTTGAGAATGCTTATATTAAGAAGCAGATTGAAAGTTGAGTTTGAAATCCGTAATAACTATGGAATTTGAACGAATTTCAGATAAATTATTTTAACAAATCAGGGAGAAAAAAATGGGATTCATTATTTGGATTTTAGTAGGTGCTTTAGTAGGATGGATTGCAAGTTTGATAATGAAAACAGATGCGCAGCAAGGTACGATTTTGAATATAGTGATTGGTATTGTTGGTGCATGGTTAGGCGGTTATCTGATTTCTCCTTTAGTTGGCATTTCGACAATTAATCAAAACGCATTAAGTATCCCGTCAATTTTAGTATCAATCGTTGGTGCAGTAATTGTGATTGTAATTTGGCAAGTGATTCGCAAAGCCTTTTCACGATAGTCTTAAATTTAAACTTTTAATAGCAATGTGGGGCATTTAAATGCATCACATTGCTATTTTTATTAATAATAAAAATTATATAAATGTGCGCCCTTTTATTAAATTATTTGAATAATAAATCATTTACATTTTGAATGTATGAATAACTAATTCAATAAGTCTTAACTTAAATCCTCTTATGAATATTAAGCAAAATATGAAAATAATACTGCTAACAATTTTCTTAACTGTAATAGTTGTTCTCATTTTCATGAATTTTGTAACTGGTGAGAAAAAAATTGAGCGTGTTTTAGAAAGGCGTTATTCTATTGAAGATCAACAGTTCTCAAGATCAGTTAGCGCACTTTTGGGACCAGCCTTTATAGAAAATAATGAAGTTAAAGTCTTATTAAATGGAGACGAAATCTTCTCGAAAATGTTGCAAGCAATAAGAGGCGCAAAAGAAACCATTACTTTTGAAACTTTTATCTATTGGGGAGACAGTATTGGTGAGGAATTTGCTGAGTCCCTTATTGAGCGTGCACAAGCAGGCGTAAAAGTACACATCCTGTTAGATTGGCTTGGTAGTGTCAAAATGGAACAAAAGCAACTAGACAAAATGACAGAAGCCGGGGTTGAAATTCAGCGGTATCATAAACCGCATTGGAGCCATTTAAGCCGTATGAATAACCGAACACATCGGAAATTATTGATTATCGATGGACAAACAGGGTTTACCGGTGGGGTGGGAATTGCTGATCAATGGCGTGGTAATGCAAATAATCCTAAAGAGTGGCGAGACACCCACTTTCAAGTAGCAGGTCCTGTGGTTGGTCAAATGCAAGCCGTTTTATGGATAATTGGATAAAATCCAAAGGTAAGGTTTTACATGACGATAGATATTTCCCACCTCTGAAAAAGGCTGGCAACATGTCGGCACAAATGTTCAGTAGTTCTCCTAGTGGTGGTGGCGATTCGATGCTACTTATGTACCAAATGGCTATTACTGCAGCTAAAGATTCGATTGATTTATCAAGTGCATACTTTATTCCAGATGAGCTTTTGACAAATGCGCTCATTGCAGCAGCCAAAAGAGGAGTTAAGATTCGAATCATCACACCAGGAGAACATATTGATACAGAATTAGTTCGAAAAGCTTCTCGCTCAGGTTGGGGAGAAATGCTTAAAGCCAATATAAAAATTGCAGAATATTCTCCTACTATGTATCACTGCAAAGTGCTTATTATTGATAAACTAATGGTATCGGTGGGCTCTACCAACTTCGACAACCGATCTTTTAGATTAAACGACGAAGCTAATTTGAATGTTATAGATACGAGTTTTGCTCAAGATCAGACTGAAATATTTGAATCAGATTGGAATAAATCCAAACCTATAACATATGAGAAATGGCAAAATCGACCCTTTCAAGAAAAGGCACTAGAAAAACTTTCAAGTGTTTTTAATTCACAACTTTAATTAATTTAACAAATACTGTAAATGTTTTAGTCTTCCCAGAAATGTTGAGTTTTTAGGTTTAAATAAAACAAATAAATTTAAATGCTTAGTTAATACGCTTAGGTGAAAGTGGTTTGTTTTTACTTCTATTGCGCCATAGGTACAATCCAACAACAGTTAAGGCTTTCCATAATAGTGATCTTCCCATCTTAGTTTCCTTTAATAATTTTATCTTACCAAAGTAACTGCATATTTAACATATGTATGTGCGGCAACGTACGTGATCGCTTGAATTTGTGCGATTCCTCATAGTCGATTAATTGCTTATTAAATTTGTAGGGCAATTGAAGTTAAAGTCACCGTAACCAACTAATTGAATGGATGATTACATAATGGAAATAATAATTTGAAAGTAACGCATATAAATGCGGTTAATTTTTTGAGTTGTGTTAAATTGTAGTTATGAAAAAACTATCAGTATTAACACTAATTTTCAGTATCTTAACAATTACTGGATGCCATCGTTATGGATATCATCACGATCATGGAGTTGGTAATGGAAACGGTCAACATTGTCCTCCGGGCCAAGCCAAAAAAGGCAATTGTTAATTAGCCATTGCGCTCACTTTAGTTAAGCGTTTATGTAAAAATATCTTGTCATCTGTGGGCATCTGAAAAGATTAATGCCTGCAAATCTATATACTGAACCATAATTACTGCTCACAAGAAGTGTCTATTTAGCGCGTGGCAAGCTTAACTAGTTGTGGATGGTGACTTTTATCAATATTTAGGATTTGTTAACTGCTAAGTCAAGATCCTAGAATCTATCGATAATAATCCTTATCTAACTCCTTGCGTATTTCCATACGGCTTAACAAATGTTGCGGTACAGACTAATGCACCTAGGCGTAAATTGTCTGCTATTCTGAGTTATTAAAAAGTATATTTATAACGATCCACACATTTTTCCCTCAAAAACTTTCACTCTATATCTTTGTAGCAATTGACTAGCCAAAATATGAAAAAACTCAACAAACATAATGTTTATGTTATTGCATTATCTCGTGATGTTTTATATAAAGCTAAATTTAGGAAGTGCAATCCAAATTACATCGAAGGTAAACCATGCGTTTACGTCGGCATGACAGGATTAGACCCGGATGTTCGATTTGATAAGCATAAAGCAGGCATCCAATCCAATCTCTACGTTAAACTTTATGGATTGCATTTGCTACCCGATCTTTATGAAGGTTTTAACCCTATGAATTATGAGGATGCATGTGATAGGGAAATTGAAATTGGAATAGATTTAAGAAGTGCTGGATTTGGCGTCTGGCAGGCTTAAATATGTTGTGGATTGTTACTTTTGTCCATATTTAAAATTTGATAACCGCTCACTAAAGATTTTTGACTTAATCGATAAAAATCTATATCAAATTTCTTTTCAAATTTTGAATTGATTGCCTCATAAAAGTCAGCTTCATTATTAACTGTTTCCAAATGGCACCAATGCTCAAAAATATGGATCTGTTTATTATTCGTATCAGTATTTAATTCCGTAATTCCAATTCGTCCCTCATAGGGCCAGCTCTTTATTTTATGCTTGACAAGCGCCTGTCTTAGTTTCAAATGATGTAATTCATACTTTTCTTTACCCACACAAACACCACTACATTTATTTACTTGTTGCGCGAAACATTTGCCTCCACCCTTTTCAATTCCTAATACTTTTAAACATAGTTTGAACTCGTCTGCTAAATTATGCATCAATGATTTAGCGGCTTTTTTAGTTTTGAACATACCGTACATATAGCCCAGACTCTCAGGATCGACATCATCAACGCTTATTACGCGTAACCAGGGCAAATCATTCATTTGTTCTGACATGCGTAGTGCATACATCTTTGTCACATTCCGCAATAAGCGGTTATAAACGGGTTGCATTTGTTTCACTAGTTTAGCTTCCAGTAGCAAAGCGCCTAACTCTCCAGCGGTTTCTCTGCATTCTATACGTCTAACCTTTTGCGAAACTTCCATTTCTGTCACCGTTTTGTGATCGGAAGAGAAATGATTAAGCACTCTTGTTTTTAGTTTAATGCTTTTACCAATATATAACGGTAAATCACCTTCATCGTAAAAAATGTAAATGCCAGGAACATCTTGAATATTATTTATAAATGAATGATCTAACCAAGGCGGTAAAGTCGGTCCTTTGAGTAAATAGTTAATAGCTTCTAAAACCTTTACTGAACCCATTTCTTGTTTTGTAGCTTCTAAAAAATCTAACATAAGCTGCGTATCACCCATTGCGCGATGACGAGCATTTGTATGAAGATTAAACCGATGCATAATGACGTCTAGTGAATGACCAGTCACGTCAGGATATAACTTTCTGGAAAGCTTAACGGTGCATAGTGTTTGTAATCTAAGCGTGCCGCCTAAGCGTTTGAATTCTGCTTTTAAAAAACCATAATCGAATCGACAGTTGTGAGCTACAAGCACCATGCCTTGTAAATGACTAAATAAGTCACCAGCGATTTCTTTGAAGGTAGGGGCATTTTGCACCATGTCATTTGTGATTCCAGTCAAACCAGTAATGTTTCGTGGAATGGGCAATTCAGGGTTGAGCAATGATTGCCAAATAACTGTCTTTTGACCATTCTCAATTTTGATTAATGCGATCTCAGTAATACGGTCGTATAACGGCGTTGCACCCGTGGTTTCAATATCTAAAAAAACTAAATCCGGTAGCCAATGCATATTAATTGTAGGTGCGGAATGTTGTGACTAAAACACCTTCAATACGAAAAGGTTTTTTTCTGATTACTTCAAACTTATCATTATGTGGAATTAATATGTATTGCCCATTTTCCTTGCCTAATTCTTTGATAGTTATATCATCAGACCCTTCAAGCAAAGCTAGCACGATCTGACCTACATTGGCATTGTGTCTTTTTTCATAGATGGCCATATCGCCATCTAGAATGCCTTTCTTACTCATCGAATTGCCTTTGACTGGCCTTATACGCGTGATAGAAGGTTTTTTTATTAAAATATCCAGCACTGTCATGTAACTCTCGCCTTGGGAATGTGAATTAGTAAATTCACCTGCCTGCACTGCCGCATCCGAATAAGGAATATCGAAAAAGCGTTTTCCTGGAATAAGTTTATTGTCAGGTGCTAAATCTAAAAATTGCTCCTCTTTTAATTTAGAAACTAATTTAGAAATCGTTTCAGTCGATTTTATTTTAAACAATTCACTCATGTATCGATAACTAGGCAGGGCTTTGTATTGAGCAAAATAGTCCTGCAATTTACCTAAATTATCGTAATGATCATTCATATAATCCTCTAGACATTTAAATTTACAAGTAGATATAATAGCAACAAACAAACGTTTGTTTGTATCATGATTATGATGCAAGTTAATTGTTTTTGCAAGGATTTATATCTATAAATCTTAAATAACTCTATGTTTTAAATGAATATTGGATATTGCAAGTATGAGTCAGTTTCCATCACCTGCCCGAGAATATGAACTTGATGATTTAAGCTTTGATAAATATCTTAAGCCTAATCCTCCTGCGACTTTTTTGCGGCGCATGCACAAGTTTGATGACTCGATGATAGATATAGGCCTGTTGCCTAATTGTATTGTGATCATTGATAATTCTTTGCCACACAAACCTGGTTACCCCGCTCTTATTGCTTATAACGGCAAAGAAATTATCAAAATCTTACGTATCAAGAATAGAGTTTTAGTGGAGCTTCAATCCAGTAATGAAGAAAAAAACTACCCTCCAATTACTTTTAATGATGGGGATCAGGTAGAAGTTTTAGGCATGGTGACAGCCAGTGTTTTTAAATACAAATAAAAAAATATTTGCTCTCGCCGATGTCAACTGTATGTATGTTTCTTGCGAGCTGGTATTCCGCTGTGACTTATGGGGCAAACCCGTTGTTGTGCTGTCCAATAACAATGGCTGCATCATTGCACAGAATGAAGAGGCTAAAGCACTAATCGAAATCTATATGTGCCGTCCTTGGTTTGAAGTTGCTGAGCAAGCTGCAAAACTAGGTGTCATACATTTTGCATCTCACTATGAGCTTTACGCCAATATGTCTAACCGTTTTGTAGCAACGCTTAAGCTTTTTGCACCTAGAATCGAAGTGTATTCTATCGACGAGTGCTTCTTGGATATGACAGGCATGAAGCGAGATTTAGTTGAATACGGGCAAGAAATTAGAACCACGGTTAAACAATGGACTCGATTACCTATCTGTGTTGGATTTGGGCATTCTAAAACCTTAGCCAAGCTAGCCAATCATATCGCTAAGAAACAAAAACATTTTAAAGGCGTATGTGATCTGACTTCCATGTCTGAAAATGATTTGAATGAGATCATGGCAACATTACCTGTTTCAAAAATATGGGGCGTTGGAAGCCGGCTTGAAGCTAGCTTAAACAAACTAGGTGTTGATAATGTTTTAAGATTGAAAAGAGCAGACCCGAAGCGTATACGAGATGAGTTTGGTGTAGTGCTTGAAAGAACGGTTCGAGAGTTGAATGGTGAATCATGGCTTGAACTGGATGAAATTCAACCGGCATCTAAAGAAGTGATGTCCTCAAGATCATTCGGACATAGGGTCGACAACCTTGCTCACTTGGAAGAAGCTATTACCTTTCATGCAACTACGGCTGCGCAACGAATGCGTAAAAGTAAGTTACACGCGCAAGCCATCCATTTATTCATTCAAAACAGCCCGCATGATCTTGGCAAGTATTATGGACCTAGCTTAACCATTGCATTACCTTCCCCAACTGATTGCACAATAAAGATAACGAATACAGCATTATGGATACTTAAACAGCTTTATAAACCAGGTATATATTATTTAAAAGCAGGCGTTATGCTAATGGACTTAGTGCCTGAAGGTGGGCAACAACGCGACTTATTAGGGTTTTCAGATGATGATGTGGAATCAACAAAATTGATGTCAATATTGGATGAAGTAAATAAAAAGTTTGGACGAGGCACGTTAAAACTTGCATCTGAGGGTGTAGATAAATCTTGGGCAATGCGCCGAGAATTTAAAAGTCCAAACTATATTGGGGATTGGAATGAGTTGGCCATCGTCGGACAAGATCATATGAGTTCTCAACCAATTCAACTAAAATTATAGGTGAGAGCAATACCCTTTATTTAAATATCACACAAATGAAAAACTATTCACTACCGTTATTTCCACTCGATTTGGTTATTTGCCCGGGCGGGCTGATACCACTGCGCATATTTGAAGCCAGATATCTCGATATGGTAAAAAGTTGCCTTAGAAACAAGACCTCGTTTGCTATCGTATCAGTATTGCCTGAAGGCGAAACTGATGAAGACGGTCAGTTTCCATTTGCAAACATAGGCACTTCAGTTGAAATAACGGATGCAGATGTGACTACAGTGGGTCTGATGATGATTCGTTGTGTAGGTCTTTACCGCGTCAAGGTGGAGTCGTTTACTCAACAAGAAGATGGTCTAATTATTGGAAATGTGTCTGATATTAATAATGATGCAGCTCTACCTATACCTGATGACCTTATTTTAGTCAGTAACATGCTAGAGAAGTTTCTAAACGCTTTATCTGATCAGGGTATTGCACCTGCAGATATTCCTGTGAACAAACCTTATCAACTGGATGATGCAACATGGGTCGCTAATCGTTGGATTGAATTATTGAATTTACCTTTAATTCAAAAGCAAAGATTGATGCAATTAGACAGTCCCATTCTTAGGCTAGAGATGATTCACGACATGTTGGATTCAAACGCATTAAAATCTGTACAATAATTTAAATGGCGCAATTAGATATTAAGAACAGTTTTGAGCTGGAATTTATCGCTTATTTCTCCATGCATTTAGAAAACCTCTATATTGAGCAAATTAAATCTAAAGATACCAAACAGCGTGATCGATACTCACAGCTTATCAATTCTATCCAAGAATCATCATTTGAATCTGCTTATGAGAAATATAAGCAGATTTCTTTAGCGGATACAGATATCAGTAACTTCAGTGAATCAGCCATCAAAATGGCACAGCGATCAGCAAGAATGGATATGGGTTTACCTTTGATTATGGATAATTAACAAAGCTATTTTTTTAAAGCCCTATGACATATAAATATATTTAGGTTGATCATCAAACTAGCTGCCAACTTAACCGTTTCAGAAGACCTTAAAGCTGCCTTTAAGTATGTCATTTCCGTACGCGCTCTATGTGAACTGACAGCTAAAGTTGGTAGCCTAGACCAACGCTTTACTCCATCTCCCACCGTTCTAGAAGGTATGCTAGGCCACATGGTTGTTGCATCACGCAGGGAACATTACTACCAAACTGAAATTACGCTCACTGGTGAATATTGCAATATCTTTGTAAGAGGCAGAGCCGATGGTTACGATCCAGATTTAAATCAATTAGAAGAAGTTAAAACCTACAAAGGCCATCTTGATCGTATGCCTGATAATCACAGACAACTCCATTGGGCGCAGGCAAAAGTATATGCCTGGTTAATGTGTGTAGAGCGTGAATTAAAAAGCATTAAAGTTGCATTAGTGTATTACAACGTTTCATCGAGAGAGGAAACCTTATTAGTTGAAGAGTTGACTGCACAAGCCCTACAGAATTTCTTTGAGTCATTATGTAAAAAGTTAAGCATCTGGGCTGAACAAGAGTTAGCACATAGGGCTTTCAGAAACAATAGTCTATCGTCACTTAATTTTCCTCATCCTGAATTTAGAACTGGGCAGAGAAAGCTAGCCGAGTCTGTTTATAAAGCTGCAATGCAACAACGAAGTTTAATGATTCAGGCTACAACTGGCATTGGTAAAACTTTAGGCACAATATTTCCGCTATTAAAAGCAATGCCTTCGAATAAACTTGATAAAGTTTTCTTTCTAACAGCCAAATCTTCCGGTCGAGATCTTGGTTTGAATGCCGTTCGTACCATTCAAAAAAGTAATCCAGAACTATGTATTCGCACAGTGGAATTAACTTCGAGAGAAAAGACGTGTGAGCATCCCGATAAGTCATGTCATGGTGAATCCTGTCTGTTAGCCAATGGTTTTTATGATCGGTTACCAAATGCAAGGATTGAAGCGCTAAATCAATTCATGATGGATAAATCCACCATTAAAAACATCGCATTAAAACATCAAATATGTCCATATTATCTATCACAAGATCTCGCCAACTGGACTGATATTGTTGTTGGTGACTATAACTATTATTTCGATTTGTATGCCATGTTATATGTTGGCACCGTGTTATATGATTGGAAGGTAAGTGTCTTAGTAGACGAGGCGCATAACATGGTGGAAAGAGCCCGAAAAATGTATAGCGCTGAATTAAGCTATGGTTATTTCAATGCAATGTTGTCCCATGCACCCAAAACCTTAAATAGTGTTTTAGAAAAGCTGAACAACAGTTGGATCGCGTTAAATCTTCTTCAAAAAAAACCCTATGAAGTGTATGACTTTATCCCTGAAGAATTTGAACAGCTATTACAACAAGTGATTTCTAAAATCACGGACTATTTAGCCGAGCATCCTACTTACAACGAAACGAAACTGCTTAGTTTTTATTTTGATGCGTTTCAATTCACAACTTTAGCAGAGTCATTTGGGAATCACTCGATTTACGATATTACTAAAAGCGACCAAAATGTTGGAGTGTTCCAGCAAGACTCCGTCATGTGTATTCGTAATGTAGTGCCCGCAAAGTTTTTAAGTACACGCTTTAAAGTAGCTAGTTCTAATACCTTATTTTCTGCTACTTTAAGTCCTTCATCTTATTTTCAAGATATGTTGGGTTTACCTGACAAAACACATTTTTTAGATGTGGAATCACCCTTTGATGCCAGCCAATTAACCATAAACATCGCAAACAACATTTCCACACGATTTAGAGAAAGAGCTCATTCATTCAAGCCTATTGTTGAATTAGTGGCTAAACAATATCTATCAAAACCTGGCAACTATATTTTATTCTTGAGCAGTTTCGATTACCTTAATGATATTAAAAGTCTTTTTAATGCGCTTTATCCGCAGATTCCAACTCGTTCGCAAATCAGAATAATGTCTGAATCCGATAAAGAAAAATTTATTAGTGATTTTACGTTATCCTCTCAGGGTGTTGCTTTTGCGGTATTGGGGGGATCATTTGGTGAGGCGATTGATTTGTCAGGAGATCGATTAATTGGTGCATTTATTGCAACGCTTGGACTTCCACAGTTAAACGAGGTGAATGAGCAAATGCGATCGAGGATGGAAGAAATATTTGGGCTTGGCTATGAATACACATACCTATATCCAGGCTTGCAAAAAGTGGTTCAAGCTGCTGGAAGAGTAATCAGAACAACAAAAGATAAGGGTGTAATCCATCTAATGGATGATCGATATAGCGATCCCAAAATTAAAAGCCTTTTACCTAAGTGGTGGGGATTTTCTTAATGAACCTTTTACATTTAACACTACTTTAAAGATTAAATTTACATGAAACCAGCATGATACTGGTACGATTCCCGCTCTTGCCAAAATAATTTAATTATTACCAAGCTTTGCTTATTTTTGCTGGGTTTTATCATCTGCATTATTTTTACAATATTTTATTATTTTAATATGTGATTAAATTAGGGGTGTAAATGTGGTGATCACCCCAGATGATTTACAATTAGAAAGTCTCACCAAAGACTAACTTGAACGCAGACTTTAAATTTGCTAATATTTAAACGAGCGAATGAGAAAAAAGTCCCTAAAGCAGTCATTCACAGGCCAGTTAACTGTTAACACTTAGTGCCTTCGTTTCCAGTCAAGGCTTTGGAGCTGTATCATTATTTCCTTGGCTAATACTATTTCGTGCAAGGGAAGCTAGTGCTTGACACCTCTTTTTAAATTCATCAAGACTTTCTACTTCAAGTTCTAAATCTAATAGCGTATTGTAAGCATCTTTTGTAGCTTGGATTGCTTCGCCCAGTTATAGCTGAATAGCTTCATTATCTCTATTTTGAGTGATTTGAATTACTAAGATCATTAGAAATATAATGATGGTTTTGCCAGTGTTAATCACCAATTGCCTTGTATCGCTAAAGTTGAAAATAGGTCCTGTAAATATCCATACCACTACAACTTTAACGGCAAAATGTAAACACGCGATGGCGTTCGCAAAAATGCGCAGTGATTTTTATATTTAATACTCAATTGTTTTGTTGAGTTAATTCAGTTGAGCATATTTTAACTCTAATCTTTTTCGCTCAAATTTGGCGTCATTAAGAGCATTTTTAAGATTGATTTCTCTTTTACTGTCGTTTGGAGTAAGGTGAATTAATCTAACGCATAATCAATAACTGAATCGACTATGGCAAACCTTCCAAACAAGTTATCGAACAATTCACCAACAAAAGCAAAGTCATCTGCTCCTGCATCTAATATATCTAAGAAGTCTGTCAAGAAAGATATCTTCCATACTAATAAATCTATGAGACTACTAGATAATTTTGATGAAAGTATTACAGAGGGCAATCATGACCGAAAATCTGAATAGTGAAAACGATATTTCATATGATGATTTAGAGATTGAGCAAACAGTTGGATTATAAAGACTATTACAAAGAGCTAGGAGTTACGAAGACTGCTACGCTTGATGAGATTAAAAAGTCTTATAAAAAACTTGCACATAAATATCATCCTGATATTTCCAAAGAAAAAGATGCAGAAGCTAAATTTAAGGAAATTGGTGAGGCTTACAACACTTTAAAGGATCAAGAAAAACGTGCTGCCTATGATAAGTTAGGTAACCAAACCTCAACTAATGATTTTAGACCGCCGCCAGGTTGGGCGAACAATCAAAATGATTTAAATAATACTTTCGATGGTATGAATTTTTCTGATTTGTTCTCACAGTTCGCTGGAAGAGCTAACGGTTCGTCACAACATCATAGAAATATGCAGCGACCTGGACAAGATTATGAAATTACAGCTGACATTTCATTAGAGGATGCATTTAAAGGTACTCAATTAGATATAGATTTGATAGTCCCAGAGTATCTCGACAACGGAACTGTACAAAATTCACCGAGGACATTTAAGGTTCGAATACCAAAAGGCGTTATAGATAAACAAAGGATGCGACTAAGAGGTAAGGGAGGCAACGGCATAAATGGTGGCGTCAATGGCGACCTTTATCTCAATGTGCATTTTAAACCGCACCCCTACTTTAAAGCGGATGGCCATGATCTTTACGTAGATATTCCTATAACACCTTGGGAAGCCAGTTTAGGTGGCCCTATCGAAGTGCCAACTTTACATGGTGCAGTCAATATGAAAATAACAGCGGGTTCAAATTCAGGTAAAAAACTACGCCTTCCCAAAAAAGGGCTGCCTGATCAAAATAATGGGCATGGTGATCTTTTCGCGGTCATTCAGATTGTTGTGCCCTCAGTGCTTACAGAGCAAGAGAAGAAACATATGCAGGATTTGGCTGAAGTATCACACTTTAATCCAAGGCAACATTTAAGTTAGGAGATTAAGCATGCTTATAGACCTTACTGAAGTTAAATGGCTAAGCGATAGCCACTTGGTTTCATATGATGAGTTGACTCAGTTATCTGGGTTAACGATATCAGATTTGCAGCACCTACTAGATAATGGCGTTTTAACTCCACACGATAATGAGTCGAATCAATTCAGCAGCACTTCCATCATATTGCTACGCAAAGTTGCTAGGCTGAAAGAAGATTTTGAGCTTGATATAAATGGGATGTGCCTATCATTAACTCTCTTGCAGAAAATTAATACTCTAGAACAACAATTAAGTCAGAGCAAACTTACATTTGAATTGAGATAGTATTTTGATACCGCATATTCATATGGAGCTACATAAATCAGACCGTGTTGGATGGCTACGTGCAGCTGTTTTAGGTGCAAATGACGGCACTATTTCCATAGCAAGTTTGCTGGTTGGTGTTGCAGCTGGCGGCGCACTTAATCAAAATATTTTATTAATGGGTGTTGCTGGTGTAGCTGCAGGCGCTATGTCAATGGCTGCAGGAGAGTATGTATCAGTCCAATCTCAAGCAGATACTGAAAATGCAGACATTACGCGCGAAAAAGATGAATTATTAAAGGAGCCAGAACGAGAGTTAATAGAATTAACAGCGATTTATATAAACAGGGGTTTAGACGAACCATTAGCTAAGCAAGTAGCAGAAAAACTGATGTCTATAGATGCGATAGGCACTCATGCCCGAGAAGAGCTTGGCATCACAGAAGCATTTCGTGCAAAGCCAATTCAAGCTGCGCTAGTTTCTGCTTGTTCGTTCACTTTGGGGGCGATAATACCTTTCATTGCAGCCCTGCTTGCACCTCCTAACTTAATTGTTGAAATAGTGTCAATCACCGCCCTAATAACACTCGGCATTTTAGGTGCAACAGCAGCGTATGTTGGGGGTGCTTCTAAAGTTAGGGGTACTTTAAGAGTTGTTTTTTGGGGCGCATTAGCCATGAGCATCACAGCAGTTGTTGGTAAACTCTTTGGGGGATTCATTTAGTAAATTAATGACGATCCAAGTTAGTTAAGATTTAGTTATTAAAAATTAATCAGAAAAACCTACTTAGCCAAAGCTTTCAACTCTCTTATTTTAATAGAAAAATCGGAGGTATTCGGTAATTGCTGGGCTTTTTTATTAACATAGGCGCTTTGCCTTAGAGCTTCAAAAGTAAGTCCTCTTGTTTCCAATAAATTTTCTTCATAGAGATACTCTGGCAAATATCCACTTGCGAGAATTTTCCAACTAAATGGAATTTGTGGTTTATTCACCTGACTAGCCTTCCAAATCCCCGTGGTGCAGTTCGTAGTTAATGAGTTATAAAACTTTGGTAATTTGTTTAGTGAGTTAACTTCATTCACATATTGCATCAATACTGCCCGAATGTTGCTTATGGTTGCTGAAATACGATATATATACACATCTTCATTAGGGTTTTGTCTGTAGTTTGTTCGCAGTCTAATGACATCACGCTCATCGGCCACTACGTAGTAGAGTTCATATTGCCTAAAGAAGCCTTTAATCGTTGAAAACTTCTCTCCCAGCTCCTTACGGGCCTCAATTGATATTGCTAGCTGACCTTCTTGACCAAAATCAAAACTTACAAATGTGTGTGCAATCAATGGCCCCATCCAATAAACTACGATAATGTCAGCACCTTTTAACTTATTTAAGTCATATACTTTATCGTAGTAGGCTGGGGAGTAATCAGTGGCACTGCGATAGTCAAAATTACGCACATTATGCACGGTGATTAAATTATCTTTAATGAATACTTTCGATGGAATCGCTACATCTGTTTGCCATTGCCATTCGTTAGATGGTTTTAAACTGAAGTACCATGCCAACATTAAAATGAGCAAGCCAAAGTAAATTAGACATGAACGCCATATTTGTCGTTTCTGCACTATTGAAACTAAGGCAAAAACCGTAAATCCTGAGTAAGAGACAATTACACCACCTTGCAAAAATAAGTTACTAGGCCCAGCATAGAAAAATGCCAGCACAGACCAAATAGCTGAGCAAGTGATTAAAAATCCGAGAAAAGTCAAAGATATTGTTCGCATTGGCTTACTATTTTTTATCGCGCCATCTATTGAAATTGTCTAAGGTAATTTAGGCTTAATAGGTGCATGCTAAACTGCATCATAGGGAAAGTAATGTGGGCTTTTGTAATTAATAACATGTATTAGTTATTCAAATTTCATTTTTCAATGCAACTCTATATTCTTCAAGTTTAGCCTCATAACTTTCCGCTGTGCCAAAATCTAAAAAAGTTGTATATCGCGTATGCGTGCCGAGCATTTTTCTTGCATGTTTGATAGGACAAAAGTACTGCTCGGTTCTAGCCACAATTTCAGTGATGTAGGCAATCATTCCAGTGCCATAAGCACAATAAGTGCAGTGAAATTTTTCGATAAAATTTAGATAATGCAAATGCTGACGATCAAATATTACATAGTCAGCGCGATGAACTTTCTTAATGCCGTAAATAAACTAGATTATTTTACAATATTCAGTTGTCCGCTATGGGCCCAAAGCTGACACTCAAAATGTCTATGAAATTCTTGGAAGTCCAATCTTTTGTGGTTAGAAAATGAAGAAATGCTTAAGGACACAAGTTACTCTAGGTTTAGTCGTTAATACCATCAGCTGAATGTTGCAAAAATATTGAAGTTTTACTATATTAAGGATAACCTTGAAACTGTTTAAGTATAAAAATCTCGACCTAGGTAGACAAATTTTCGGCTAAACGTGCCATTTCAGCTTCTTCATCAGCAGGGATTATTAATATGGGCTTAGACGAAGCGCTATTTAATGTAGCTGAATTGGCATAATTGGCTTCGGTATTTAAATCAAAGCCAAGAAAACCAAGTTGTTCACAAATGAGTGCGCGCACTTGCATAGCGTGTTCACCAATGCCACCAGTAAAAACTAGTGCATCTATGCCGCCAGCTTTAGCGGCATATGAACCGATGGCGGCACGTACTTGACGTGCGAAAAATTCTACTGCAAAATTAGCATTCAAACTAGCGCTTGTAAGGAGTGCAGACATCTCGCTACTTTCTTCATCTGAAAGTGCCAATAAGCCAGACTTTTCATATATTAAGCTAACTAATTGAGTGTCATCATAACGTTTGGCAAGTTCTAGCATCACTCCAGGGTCAATGTCCCCACATCGTGTTCCCATTACAATTCCACCAGCAGCGCTGTATCCCATGCTGGTGTCAACAGAGCGTAAGTTTTCTAGCAAGCACAGACTTGCACCATGGCCAAGATGCGCTACGACAATGCGGCCTTTTGCGGCTTCACCAAGAACTTTAGGTAATTGCTTAGCAACATGTGCGTAATTGATGCCATGGAAGCCATAGCGGCGTATTTTGAGTGCTTGAGGAATCGCTAGTCGATAAGCTATTTCTGGTAAGGTGTAGTGAAAGGCGGTGTCAAAACAAGCAATCTGTGGGCAATTAAATTGCTTGACGCACAAATCCACGCCCAGTAAATTGGTTGGCATATGCAAGGGAGCAAGATAAGTGATGCTTAGCAAGCGCGCGTGCTCATTGGCATCAATTAAACGTGTGGCATCAGCAATCTCGCCACCATGCACAAAACGATGTGCGACTATCGTTGGTTGATGGCTTGTTAAATCAGCCAGCAAGGCATTAAACGCTTCAATATGACAATTATTATCATCGCCGTAAACATACCTAAAATTGACGCGCTCGCCATTGGTAATAAATAAGCTGGCTTTTAGGCTAGACGACCCGCTATTAACGGCTAGTATATTCATCAGGCCACACCCAGCTGTCTTCGTCTAGCAAATCTACACCATATTCATATGCATATTGGCAACATTCCATTTGCCTGTTGTGTAAAGTTTCTTGTACATGTGCACCAATTTTTTGCAGGCTCGGTATGCGGTTAATCGCATCTATCGCCAAGCTAAAGCGGTCAATTTGATTTTGAATCGCCAGTTCTAGTGGGGTGTTAATACTGCCTTTTTCCTTATAGCCACGCACATGCAAATTGTGATGATTGGTGCGTCGATAAGTGAGGCGGTGAATCAAGTAGGGATAGCCGTGAAAGTTAAAAATAATTGGTTTATCGGTGGTGAATAAGCAATCAAAATCACGGTCAGAAAGACCATGTGGATGCTCGCTTTGTGGGCTCAGTTTATATAAATCGACCACATTTACAAAACGCACTTTAAGCTGTGGAAAGTGTTGGCGTAACAACACGACAGCGGCCAACGCTTCTTTGGTTGGAATATCACCTGCGCTTGCCATCACCAAATCAGGCTCTTGGCCTTCATCATTGCTGGCCCACTGCCAAATACCAATGCCCTTGGCGCAATGCTTAATGGCGTCATCCATATTTAAATATTGCAAGTGTTTCTGCTTATCGCAAACAATCACATTTATATAATCGGTGCTATTGAAACAATGGTCGGCAACCGTCAGCAGACAATTAACATCGGGTGGCAAATAAATACGCGTCACTTCTGGACTTTTGTTGACAACAATATCCAGAAAGCCGGGGTCTTGGTGGGTAAATCCATTGTGATCTTGCCGCCACACGGTAGAAGTAATCAGCAAATTAAGAGATGATACTGGCGCGCGCCAAGGCACGTCTTTAGACATCGCCATCCATTTGGCGTGTTGATTAAACATAGAATCAATCACATGCACAAATGATTCATAGGTTGAGAAAAAACCATGACGACCCGTCAGTAAATAGCCTTCTAACCAACCTTCAATCGTATGTTCTGACAGCATTTCCATCACACGCCCGTCTGGCGATAACTCACCGCCATCGGCATCTTCAGGCAAGTAATCCGCCATCCAAGTTTTTTTGCTAACTTCGTAGACATTATCCAGCTTGTTTGAGCTATTTTCATCTGGCCCAAATACGCGAAAATTCTGCATATTGTGCTGCATAATATCGCGCAGAAACTTGCCCAAAGGCCTTGTGTTTTCTGCCACTAAATTACCTGGCTTTTGTAATGCCAGTGCATAATCGGTAAAATCTGGCATGCGCAGGGCTTTGCGAATTAGGCCCCCATTAGCGTGCGGGTTGGCACTCATACGGCGATTGCCTGTTGGCGCAAGCGCTTTTAAATGCGGTACTAACTTACCTTGGTCATCAAACAACTCCTCTGGTTTGTAGCTACGTAGCCAATCTTCTAGTTGCTTTAAATGGGCAGGATTTTCTTTTATCTTTGGCAGTGGCACTTGGTGAGAGCGCCAAAACCCTTCTACTTTATGCCCATCAACTTCTTTAGGGCCTGTCCATCCTTTGGGTGAACGCAACACAATCATAGGCCAGCGTGGGCGGCTAGCCTTGCCACTGGTACGCGCTACTTTTTGAATGTGTTGAATCTCGTTAACGCATTGTTCCATCGCGGTTGCCATGTCGCTGTGCATGGTTAATGGGTCACTTCCTTCAACAAAATAGGGGGTCCAACCATAACCAATAAAAAGGCTTTCAAGTTCCTGATGTGAAATGCGCGACAAAATAGTGGGGTTGTTAATTTTATAACCGTTGAGATGCAAGATTGGCAAAACGGCGCCATCGTGAATGGGGTTTAAAAACTTATTAGAATGCCAAGAGGTTGCTAAAGGCCCCGTTTCAGATTCGCCATCACCTACCACCACGGTGACTAATAAATCAGGGTTATCGTAAGCCGCACCAAACGCATGGGAAATGCTATAACCCAGCTCGCCACCTTCGTGAATTGAACCCGGCATTTCAGGGGTGCAGTGACTACCAATGCCGCCAGGGAATGAAAACTCTTTAAAAAACCGAGATAAACCTTCTTCATCTTCACCTTTGTTTGGGTATACCTCACTGTAAGTTCCTTCTAGATAAATGGGCGCGAGAACACCAGGCGCACCGTGCCCAGGGCCTGCGAGAAAAATGGCATTAAGGTCGTACTTTTTAATCAACCGATTTATATGAACATAGGCAAAACTTAAGCCGGGGCTTGAGCCCCAATGTCCTAGTAGTCGTTGTTTAATATGCTCTGATTTGAGTGGATTTTTCAGTAGAGGGTTATCGCGCAAATATATCATGCTGGCAGCTAAATAATTGCAAGCACGCCAATAAGCATCAATGGATTGCAACTCTTGATGCGAAAGTTGTGGTTTATTTAGTGGGATGTTCATATGATGTTTTTACCTTTGATTATTAGCCTTATTAAATTTCTTTTCGCCCTGGGCTTGGTTCTTATTAATGTAGAGGGAGCAGGGCTTTTTAGTGACTTTTCTGAACGCTTAAGCCTTAACTTCTACCACACGCCTTTTACTACTCAGATAACACTCTCTAGTTCAATTACGCCATTCTTAAATGTATTCCGAAAGTCCAGCCTTTCCTCAATCTCATTTGTTTATGAATAGTGCCCAATGCATATCTTCTCTACACCAAAAAACATTAATAAGGCGAACTGCAGATGGGACTCAAACTCGACTTTACCTCTTTAATATTGATCACATCTTTTGAAGACGCAGTCTAATTTGCTTTTCAGTTTCGATTAAGGCGAAGAAAGCTACGCCAATCGCAATGACTATTACACCATCCCAGAATGGGACGGACTCGGTGGCAAAAACGGTTTGCAGCGTTGGTAAGTAGGTAATAGCGAGTTGCGCTGCAGTTATAACGATGACGGTTATCCAAACCACCTTAGTGCCGCGCACCGCTTTCCAGGTTAGCGAAGTACCATAGATATTGCGTATGAAGAACAGGTGAAAAATCTCCATTACCACCAGCGTGTTTAACGCAAGTGTGCGTGCCAATTCCACGCTGTAGCCTCGATCAACCGCATAGGAGAAAATGTCATATACGCCACAGAGAAAAAGGATGGCCACCAGCGCGATATGCCAAACGAGTTCCCCACTAAGTAATGGCTCGCCTCTTGCACGTGGCGGTCGTCGCATGGTGTTCTCTTCGGTAGGCTCGAATGCTAGCGCAATACCTAACGTCATTGCAGTAATTAGATTGATCCATAGAATCTGGATAGCCGTTACCGGCAAAGTAGCTCCCAGAAGCAGTGCCACAATAATACATATAGCTTCACCAGCATTGGTAGGCAGCGTCCAGCTAATTACCTTTTTGATATTATCGTACACAGTGCGGCCTTCGCGTACAGCGGCGACAATTGAGGCGAAGTTATCGTCAGCAAGCACCAATTCTGCCGCCTCTTTAGCAGCTTCACTTCCTTTTTTCCCCATGGCTATACCTGCATCAGCGCGTTTCAAAGCAGGAGCATCGTTTACGCCATCACCCGTCATGGCGACAGTCATACTGTTTGATTGCAGAGCCATGACAAGTCTAAGTTTATGTTCTGGGCTGGTGCGCGCAAAAATATCGCATTCCAGCACGGCTGCCCTAAGGGTAAAATCATCCATATTGTCAAGGTCGGATCCTGTCAAAACTTTGTCGGGATTTTGCAAACCGATCTGTTTACCGATAGCAGCTGCGGTTTTGGCATGATCACCAGTAATCATTTTCACGCGAATACCCGCGCAGTGGCATTCTGACACAGCCGTAATCGCCTCGATACGTGGAGGGTCGATCATCCCAACCATACCAAGCAAAGTAAGTTTGCCGTCAATCTCTCCCTGTTGTAACACAGTATGTTTGGGCTGCACAGACTCTACAGCAAAGGCTAAAACTCGCTGACCGAGTGCGGCGATAGCTTCTACTTTTTCATTCCAATAAGCTGTATCTAATGGCTCTGACCTACCATCCGCGTTACGCTGATCTTTGCACATGGAAAGAATCCGTTCAGGTGCTCCTTTAACAAACACAAACGCATGGTGTTCGTGATCGTGATTCAGCGTAGCCATGAAGCGGTGCTTAGCATCAAAGGGAATGGCGTCGGTACGTGTCCATGAAACTTGCTCTTTACGAGCATCCATATTCATTTTTCCACCGAATGATAGAAGCGCGCCCTCCATCGGATCGCCTTCCACTTCCCATACATGTTCTTTTTCATGTAATGCTGCGTCATTGCATAGCACGGCAGCACGAGCTAGTTCCTCTAAAACCCTATGTTCAGTTGGATCCACTTGCACATCTTCTAGTTCAAGAACTCCATTGGGCTCATAACCAATGCCCTCCAGTGTAAACAAATGTTGGTGCGTTAACACCGAAGCAACCATCATTTCATTCCGCGTCAATGTGCCAGTTTTATCGGTACAAATTACAGACACGGAACCAAGCGTTTCAATGGCAGGGAGTCGCCGAATAATAACGTTGCGTTTGGCCATTGCTTGCACTCCGATAGCGAGAGTGATGGTAAGTACGGCGGGTAAACCTTCAGGAATAGCCGCAACCGAAAGTCCAACGACAGCCATAAATAGTTCGGTAAAATCATGATGATTGATGAAATACCCATGCGCCAGCAGCAGTCCTGCTATTAGCAGAATTAAAATAGTCAACCATTTCGCAAACACCCCCATTTGCTGTACAAGCGGTGTAGTCAGCATTTCCACTTCCGATAGGATTCCGCTTATGCGCCCAACTTCTGTCTGACTGCCAGTTGATACTGCCACGCCTTTGCACTGACCGGATGTCATCAGCGTGCCTGAAAAAGCCATGCAGAAGCGGTCACCAAGCGGTGCGTCTTTCGCAGCTGTCTCAATATGTTTCTCGACTGGAACAGATTCTCCAGTTAGTATTGATTCCTGCACCGACATACCATGTGCTGTGAGTAGACGTAAATCGGCAGGAACTTTATCGCCCGCCTCCAGCAAGACGATGTCTCCGGGAACCAGATTTTTGCCTTCAATGCTAATTCGTTCTCCACCCCGTAGCACATTGGCGTGAGGCGCAAGCATTAGACTGATAGCGTCCATCGCTTTTTCCGCTTTACCTTCTTGAATATAGCCAATAATGGCATTAGCCACTACCACTGCTAAAATCACAAACGTATCAATCCAATGACCCAAAAAAGCCGTAATAATGGCGGAACTGATTAGTACATATATTAGAATATTGTGAAAGTGCAACCCAAAACGTATCAAGAAGTTTCGCTTGGGTGGATCGGGCATACGATTTTCACCGTAGGTTTCGAGCCGAGATTTTGCCTCACCTTCACTCAAGCCGGTGGCTGAAGTCTTCAGTAACTGAAGTGCCTCTTCAATTGATTGGCTGTGCCAAGCTGGAGAATCTAGTCTTATTTTCACTTCTTGCAAAATTGTATCTTGTCAAAATTATTCATGCACTCAAGTTAACCCTTACTATTAGCAAAAAATAATATTTTTAGATTTTGATTAAAACGTGTACGAATTGATGTGTAATCAAACGTATTCAAATCCTTCAATCAATTTGTAAGGTTTTTCTGCGCTTAAATTAGAATTTAATATTCTTAAGATTTATCCTAAACCATTAATTAATTCGGGTTAGTTGCTTCAATGAGATTTATTTAAAGTAACCAACTATTGTGATTC
>JBKJRD010000059.1:0-30884 GCA_046594885.1 Methylotenera sp.
GTTCATTTTCAAGTTTGCTTGCTTTTAATTATTTAGCCATTCATTTTGGTAAAGCAGAACTTTTGTTCTTCTGGGATGATCCGATAAATCAATTTTCTATTTCAAGCATTAGTGCCATTGTAACGAATGGTGGCGGATTAAGTAATTACAGAGCTTACAGCGATGGTTTAAGTGAAGTGCCATTGCCAGCTGCTGGTTGGTTATTTGGTTCTGCACTCATCGGCTTAATGGGTTTACGTCGTAAAATGCACTAGTTTTAAAGGTTAAGTTTAAAAAGGCGATGGTGCAAACCATCGCCTTTTTTACTGGTCTTTAAAAGGGTAAATGACGAATCAAAACCAAATTAAAGTAGAATATTGGTTTGAAAATAAAGGAGCATCAATTGACGAACAAAACGCTTTATTACAAAACACTTTATATAAGTGCGCTAACATTATTGATAACCGTATCTGGCTGCAAAGCCGAATCCACCACACCCACACAGGAAAAAACCGCAATGACTGCAAACGCTTCACAAAATAATATCACCGAATTACAAAAAATTGACACCCAAGTAGGCACAGGCCGTGAGGCTGAGCCAGGTTTTAACGTAACCGTGCATTACACCGGCTGGTTGTATGACGAAGCGGCAGAAAATAAAAAAGGTAAAAAGTTTGACAGTAGCTTAGATAGAAAACAGCCATTTAACTTTTTTTTAGGCGGCGGCCAAGTGATTCAAGGTTGGGATGAAGGCTTTGCAGGCATGAAAATTGGCGGCAAACGTACCTTAATTATTCCAGCTGAAATGGGTTATGGTGCGCGTGGCGCAGGTGGCGCTATTCCGCCAAATGCCACACTCATTTTCGACGTAGAACTTCTAGACGTCAAATAAAAAATCCATCTTCGCTGCCATACGTTGTTGCTCACAAAAAATAATGCCTTGCATATAACACATATGCTGCAACCTTATTTTTTGCTCGCTCCTAGTCTGGCTTAGAAGCTGAATTTTTTGGGTTGCTGAAAGCGAAAAACCAAGTAGGAATTAATCATGAAAGTACGCATTAAATGGGTGGAAGAGGTTAGTTTCGTCGGCGAATCTGAAACTGGTCATGCGGTTGTATTAGACGGTGCGCCAGAAAATGGTGGCCGCAACATTGGCATGCGCCCTATGGAAATGTTATTGATTGGCATGGGTGCTTGTACTGCGTTTGACGTAGTTACAATCCTTAAAAAAGCACGACAGCCCATTGTGGATTGTGTAGCAGAAATTGAAGCGCAGCGTGCAGAGGAGATTCCAAAAGTGTTTACCAGCATTCATGTGCATTTTGTGATTACAGGCAACAACTTAAACGAAACGCAAGTAGAACGCGCGGTAAAATTATCTGCCGAAAAGTATTGTTCAGCATCAATTATGTTGGCGAAATCGGTAGAAATTACCCACGATTATGTCATTAAGTCGGCGGCATAACTGATGCAAAAACTGCAACCAAAAGGCATGTTGGGTATTCGTCATGTAGCTTTGTTTGTCAAAGAGCTTGAGGTTGCGGTGGATTTTTATACCCGCGTGATGGGCATGAAAATTGAATGGCAACCAGATGCAGATAATATGTACTTAACCAATGGCGGAGATGTATTTGCCTTGCATCGCGTGGATTATGTGCCGCAAGCACAACAGCGTTTAGACCATATTGGATTTGTATTAGAAACGCCGACGGACGTGGATAATTGGCATGCTTTTTTTGTGAAGAGTGGTGTCAAAATTACCGAAGCACCAAAAACGCATAGAGATGGTTCGCGTGGTTTTTACTGCTTAGATACGGTAGGACATTTGTTGGAGTTGATTTATCACCCGCCAATATCGGGCATGTGAGAGAATTTTGTTGCGAAATATTATTGCGTAATGATAGTAACGCTTAATGGCGCTTCATTTTCTAATACGTTTAATAATCGATCCACATTAGGGTGTTTGCCAGGGCAATTTTCAGCATCTTCCGTATGTTCTGCGAACAAAGCCAAGCCTTCTACAGCCGCATCGAGCGTAATGGCACCAAACATTTTGTACAAATGATTAAAGACTTTAAGTGAGCCTTGGCTGCCTGGCTTATTGTCAATTACCCCCGCAGATTTGCCATCTTCAAAAAATAGCTCAATCCTTTTAATATCATCTACGCTATCTAAGGTCAGTAGCACATCACTAAATTTTTGCATTTCTGTTATCCCGTATGTTGCTCGTTTGATGATGTTATCGTTTTATACTTATTTAGCTATACATAATAAGCGGTTGCAGTCATTAGTTTGGAGGCGAATTTCATGCCAGCTTTTACCGGTTGAGGCAAATCACTAGCGCCCAGTTGTTTAGCTTCTAGCGCATGCTCTGCTTCATCTTGTTGCATTTGACTTACGATTGTACGCGTTTTAATATCGGTTTCACTGAGTTTATTTAAATGGCTTTGTAAATGCGCCGACACTTGTTGTTCAGTTTCGGCTAAAAAGCCTAAATTCCATTTATCACTCAATGCACCAGCCGCCGCACCAAGCGTAAAGCTGCCAGCGTACCAAACAGGGTTCAACCAACTTTTGCGGCCACCCAGCTCGTTTATGCGCGCTTCACACCACGCTAAGTGATCGGTTTCTTCACTGGCTGCTTTTTGCAAACTTTGCACAATTTTTGGGTTGCGTGAAGTGAGTGCTTGCCCGCTGTACAATGCTTGCGCGCAGACCTCACCAACATGATTAATGCGCATTAAAGCGGCAGCCTGTTTTTTTTCAGCTTCAGAAAGTGTTAAGTCTTCAATATCAGCATCAGGCCTTTGCCTGCTGGCATTTGCCTGCGCAAACACAGTGCGTAAGCCTGTATCAAATGTGGCGATTAATTTATCTATAAGCATCAATGTTCCTAAGCAATTAAGCCAGTATAACCTAATTGTTTTGCAATAATGCTCACAGGATGCACAACTTTTACCGACTTATTTTGTGCGCGTAAACCCGCCGCAATCTGTAATGCGCAGCCTATATTGCTAGTCGCTAACAGTGTTACATTGCTTTTATCAATTGCGTTTAATTTATCTTTCAATAAGGCATCTGCCATATCAGGCTGAGTGAGCATATAGGCGCCTGCACCACCGCAGCATTGTGTATTGCCACTTAAATTTTGCAAATTGGCATTGGGTATTTTTTTAAGCAACTGCATAACAGCAACATGCGTTTTGAGCACATTACGCAAAGTGCAAGGTTCATGCAGCGCAATCGCATCGGCAAGCGGTTGCAATGCAATATCTTGCCAATCGCATTGCATTAAAAACGCACTAATGTCTTGAGTATTTAAATTGGCATAATCGTGCAAACCAGCACCGCAGCCACTTGCTATCGTAATCACAGGGTTGGCCTTGTTAAATGCCGCATTATTTTTTTCAATATATACTTCTGCAAGCGCTGAGTCTCCTTGTTGCCTTGCCAGCCCGCCGCAGCAGGTTTGTGCTTTGGGAATATGGACATCGTAGCCTAAGTAATTCATAACAAATACGCTGGCACGCAGGGTATCTGTATCAACAATATTGCTGATGCAGCCCAAAAATAAACTAACATCGCCTTTTTTGTTCTGGCTGGTCGGGTATAACGCAAGCCAATTTTGTTGAGTGGGCAATTGCGGTAATAGCGCTATCGGTTTTTTAAAAGTGGGTATTAATGCGCTGACTATTTTTAGCAAACCTAAATGCTGCGACAATTTTAGTAACTGAGCAACAAGCCGCATCAATACTGGTTTTTGTATCAAAATATTGGTTAAGTTACTGGTCAAATTGCTGGGTTTTGCAATGCCAGCACGCGCGCTATCAATTAATCCGCCATAGTGAACGCCATTTGGGCAGACAGTTTCACAATTACGGCAACTTAAACAGCCATTAATATGGTCTTGATAACGTTCATTAGCAGGCAAAATATCGCGCGCCACTGCGCTAATTAATTGAATACGACCACGCGGCGAATCTGCCTCGGAACCAGTTTTGTGGTAAGTAGGACAGTGTGGCAAACATAAGCCACAAGCGACACAGCGGTCAGCCTCTGCAATGATTTGTTGAATATTTAAAGACATGCAATCATCATAAAACAAAGCCCTGCTTTAAGCGATGCCATTTGCATGACGTTCCACCTAAAACAGGGTAATTAAAGCGTTGGCCTATTTTTTTATTTCAGCAGGCATTTCAACTGGCTTTGCTTCAGCTGGTTTTGTGTCTTCTACTTTTACTTCTGGTGTTTTTTGTACAGGCAAACCTTTTAACACATTCATGGCTTGCACAAATTGAATGTCATCTTTACTGGCTGGCTCAATGGGGCCTTTTTGTTCAGCAAACTTTTTCTCATTGGCTTTCTGTACCGCAGCGGCTTTTTCTGCATCTAGCACTTTTGCTGGGGCTTCAGATTCTTTAGGATTAGATAAATGCTTGGCTAAATCCGCTTCGCGTATATTGTTAGATTGGTCAAAGCCATCTTCCACGATGATGTCTGGCACAATGCCTTTGGCTTGAATAGAGCGGCCTTTTGGCGTGAAATAGCGTGCAGTGGTTAATTTAATCGCGCTGCCATTATTCATTGGTAAAATGGTTTGCACAGAGCCTTTACCAAAGCTTTGCGTGCCTAAAATAGTGGCGCGTTTATGATCTTGCAATGCACCAGCCACAATTTCAGAGGCTGAAGCTGAGCCATTGTTAATTAACACCACAATCGGTGTGGTTTTGTAATCGTTAGCTTCATCTTTTAAATAATCCGATTTGCCACGACGAGCGTAATCTAAGGGCGCCGCGTTTAAACGCATTTTGGCATCCGCTGTGCGGCCTTCGGTGTATACCACCAATTCATCTTTAGGCAAAAATGCTGCAGATACGCCAACAGCCGCATCTAATAAACCGCCTGGATTATTGCGTAAATCTAACACCAGGCCTTTAAATGGTCCTTTATTTTGTACCCGCAACTCTTTTAAAGCCTTGGCTAAATCTTCGCCTGTGTGTTCCTGAAACTGAGTAATGCGTACATAGCCGTAACCTGGCTCAATATATTTATTTTTAACACTTTGCGATTTGATAACCGCGCGGGTTAATTTAAAGGTTAACGGTTTGGTTTCGCCTTTACGTAATACGGTGAGTAAAATATCGGTATCTGGCTTGCCACGCATTTTTTTAACAGCATCATTGAGGCTCAAGCCACGAACTTGTGTGTCATCTAATTTAGAAATTAAGTCACCACTTTTTAAGCCAGCCTTATAAGCGGGGCTATCTTCAATTGGCGTAACCACTTTCACTAAACCATCTTCCATGGCGACTTCAATGCCTAATCCGCCAAATTCGCCTTGCGTACCCGCTTGTAAATCTTTGTAACCTTCAGCATCCATAAAAGTGGAATGTGGGTCTAAACCTGCCAACATGCCAGTTAATGCCTCGTTAATCAGTTTTTTGTCTTCAACTGGCTCAACATAATCACTTTTAACTTTGCCGAACACTTCGGCAAATACGCGCAAATCATCCAGCGGCAATTGCGATACGCTGGTTTTTTCAGCCAATGCTGAAAAATTAAGGCTAATCAAAACGCCGACTAAAACGCCAGAGCCAATTAAGCCCATTTTTTCAAAAGAAGTACGCATGCAAACCCTTTTCAATAAAATAATTTGTACCACGCAGCATGATTAAGTCGCTTAACTACTGCTAACACCTAACTATGAGCTTACAATAAAACAATAGGTTCATTTTGCGCTATTTCAACTCAATTGAATAGCGCGAAACCCATTTTTGCAGAAAGATTTATAGCCCATGTTGATCACAAATAGCAAACAATTGCATATAGTCAATATTGAATACTGCACCCAATGCCGCTGGCTACTTCGTGCCGCTTGGTTAGCGCAAGAGTTATTAACCACATTTGAAGGCGAGCTAAAATCAGTGACTTTGCAGCCCGGTACTGGCGGCATATTTCAAGTGAGTTTAAATGGCGTGCTGATTTTCAATCGTAAGGAGGTTGGCCGCTTTCCAGAGTCCAAAGAGCTGAAGCAATTGATTCGCGATGTGATCGACCCTGAGCGTGATTTAGGCCACAGCGACAAACAATAGTTGGCTTATTCTTTTCTATTGACAATCTAGGTGATACTGACAATGCGAACTATTTGCAATTCTGCAAGCTAATTTTATTTGAGTTAAACTGCGTTCATTGGGTTTTTAAAAACATAAAACTCGGTTTTTTCACAGAAATAAGGAGAATAAAATGTCAGAAGATCACGGTGCACAAAGCCCAGTTGTTAGTGCATTAAACACAATTTTAGAATTAGAATTAGCAGGCGTGGTGCGCTACACACACTATGCTTTAATGGTGTTTGGCTACAATCGTATACCAATCGTTTCTTGGTTGCGTGGCCAAGCGGCGGAATCATTAACACATGCCGACAAAGCGGGTGAGTTGATTACCCATTTGGGCGGACATCCTTCATTAGCCATAGGCCCATTATTAGAAACACATAATCACGATATTGGTGGCATTTTACGTGAATCATTGGCGCACGAGACGGCTTCGCTCAATGCCTACAAAGCCCTGTTAACACTGGTTGAAGGCGATTCTGTGATGCTGGAAGAATATGCGCGCGAAATGATTTATCAAGAAGAATTGCATTTGGGCGAAGTAGACAAAATGCTGCGTAAACCAGGCGAAATCGCTAAATTTCACGAATAAATATTGAACATAAATATGGGTTAAGTATGTACGAAAAAAGCGGCTGGTGCCGCTTTTTTATCAATATCAAGTTAAGCGGCTGGTGCCGCTTTTTTTAAATCAATGCGCTTAAACTAAATGCGCTAAATTAAGTTTACGGCGTAGCAGCCAATGATTGCTCAACTTCTTTATCTAAGCGTTGCGCGCCATTAAAACGTCTGGCCCAATAGCCAGTTTTCATGTTTTCAACGCGCACGACTTTGCCTGAGCTGGGCGCATGAATAAATTGATTGTCGCCCATATAAATACCCACATGTGAAAAAGCGGATTTTAAAGTGTTAAAGAACACTAAGTCACCAGGCTGCAAATCGTTTTTCGGGATAGTTTTGCCAATTTGACTAATCGCACGCGCAGTTGGTGGCAGTGATAAATTGGTGGCTTGATTAAACACATAGCGCACAAATCCGCTGCAATCAAAACCAGTTTCTGGCGATTTCCCACCATATTTATATTGAATGCCAGTTAAGCTTAATGCATTGATTAATACCGATTGCGCACGTGTTTGCCAAGTGCTGGCTTTATCTTGCTGTTGTTGGGTTTCATTTTCATCTGCGCTATAAAGCTTAACACCAGACGCGCTTTCTAAAAATGCCTCTTCGGCGTTTGCATGAAAACAAACGCTAAAAAAAACACTAAAACATAAAATGACAAACTTCATGCAATCCTTATTTAATTGGGTTGCTAAACTTAATACACAATTAAAACAATCATTTCAAGCCAGTTGCAGCGCAAGGCTAACAACAAATAAACCATAACGCAATACTTTTTATGCGCCTCGCCATATCAAATCAGCGATTCATGGGATAATTTAAGCATGGATGAAAACGCATATTTAACGCAAGTATTTAAGCAAGGTGGTGCATTAGCACAAGCGATTGAAGGCTTTTCAGAGCGACATCAGCAGCTTGAAATGGCGCTGGCGATTGAAGCAGCCATTAAAGGCAATCAACAATTGGTGGCCGAGGCAGGTACTGGCACAGGCAAAACCTTCGCATATTTGGTGCCAGCGCTACTTTCGGGCGGCAAAGTGATTATTTCTACCGGCACCAAAACGCTGCAAGACCAACTGTTCAATCGTGATTTGCCCAATGTGCGCGATGCGCTTAAAGTGCCTGTCACCGTGGCGATGTTAAAAGGGCGTTCTAATTATGTGTGCCATTATCATTTAGAAGCATCCGTACAAAGTGGCCGTTTTGCCTCGCGCGAAGACGCAAAATATGTGCACTTAATCCAAAATTTTGCGCAACATTCCAAAACGGGCGATAAAAGTGCGTTAACTTCAGTGCCAGAAAATGCCACTATTTGGCTGAGTGTCACCAGCACGCGCGATAATTGTTTAGGGCAAGACTGCAATTTTTATAAAGATTGCTTTGTGATGGAAGCGCGTAAAAAAGCGTTGGCGGCCGATGTGGTGGTTGTGAACCATCATTTGTTTTTTGCCGATGTAATGCTGCGCGATGAAGGAGTGGCTGAGTTATTACCTTCTGCCAACACGGTTATTTTTGATGAAGCGCATCAACTGCCAGAAGTGGCAGGCTTGTTTTTTGGCGAAGATATCTCTACCAGCCAATTAATTGAGTTGTGCCGTGATAGCACGACCGCGCATTTAACGCTGGCCAAAGACTGCATTGCGCTGGCCGAATGCATTCCCAAACTGGAAAAAGCCTGCAAAGATTTTAGGTTGATATTCCAGTACGAAGGCTCACGCATGCCAGTGCAAAAAGCCTTAGCACTTAACCATTTTAATACTGCATTTTTAGACATGCAAAACGCGTTAAGTCATTTAAATAAAGTGTTAGAAAGCCAAGCGGCGCGCGACCCCATGTTGGAAAAATGCTGGCAACGCGGTGAGACGTTAAGCGGCCAGCTTAAAAGCTGGATTAAAGCTGAAAATGCCAATTTAGTACGCTGGGTAGAAGTGTTTACGCAATCCATTCAATTACATGCCACACCGCTCAGCGTGGCGGATGGCTTTAGTAAACAATTAAACGCGCAACCGCGCGCTTGGATTTTTACCTCTGCCACCTTGGCGGTCAAAAGTGATTTCAGTCATTACATCGCCCAAATGGGCTTGCATGCCGCAAAAACAGGCTTTTGGGAAAGCCCGTTTGATTACGGCAATCAAGCTTTATTGTATGCGCCTGCCAATATGCCAGACCCTAACAGTAATGCTTACGCTGCCGCAGTTGCAGCGGTCAGTTTGCCAGTGATTCAAGCAAGCCTTGGCCGCGCATTCGTATTATGCACATCACTCAAAGCTATGCGCGAAGTGCATGCTTTATTAAAAGATGCCTTTGCAACTGCAGGCATGGAATATCCATTATTAATGCAAGGCGAAAGCACACGCACCGAATTATTAGATCGCTTTCGTGCACATGGCAATGCCGTGTTAGTCGGTAGCCAAAGCTTTTGGGAAGGCGTGGATGTACGCGGCGAAGCGCTTTCAGTCGTCATCATCGATAAACTGCCGTTCGCTCCGCCAGACGACCCCGTACTTTCTGCGCGCATCGACAAAATGAATCAAGAAGGCAAAAACGCATTTATGGAATATCAGTTGCCATATTCGGTAATCACTTTAAAACAAGGCGCAGGCCGATTGATTCGCGATGAAACCGATAGAGGCGTGCTAGTGATTTGCGACCCGAGATTGATTACAAAGCCTTATGGAAAACGCATCTGGCAAAGCTTGCCGCCGTTTAAACGGACTAAAGAGTTGTGCGATGTTGAAGCGTTTTTTACAGTTTTAAAATGATGGCTAAAAGTTTATAAAGGTCTAAATGGAATATCTGAAACACTTATTCTGTTTATCAATTCAGGTTTGCCAACTAAAGAAAGCATTTTTTCAAATGTGCTTTTTGCCATTGGTGATGAAAATGTTGGACCAAGGATTATTTTATAAGTGAGGCTAGAAATTGAAAACTCGCCTGTAGTTATGCTTGGCAAAGATTTAAATTTAAACTTTAATTTTGGCTCTAGCCCCCTACTTGTTTTGGTGTAACCTAGCATTTTTTTAATTTCTATATCTTCGTTTCTTTCATTTAAATAGACTGCTCGCCATTCTTTTTCTTCTTGAAATCCATCATGCTTTGTAAATAAGGCAAAAATTTTAATTCGCTCAAATAAATAATAAGTTGCGTTATATAAACCCTCATCATCTAATTTATTGCTTTCAATAACTTCAGCCAGTTTGTTCAATACACTTTCAATCCAATTGAGTCGGCTTTCTTTTGATAAATAAGTAACTTTAGCAATAATAAAAGGAGAGTCTTCTTTTGGCTCAAGCTTTGATGTGTCAATTACCAATGCGGCGCCTTTCCCATTGCCACCGTAACCACGCCACATAGAAAGCAAACCATTTACATCAGCTTCAGCAAACTCAGAAAAACAAAATGCATAAACATCTAAGCAATGTTGATTGCTGAATTTATCAAAGAAGCTTTCAAAATAACTCTGAAAAGTACCATACTTTTTTTGGTCATTAATGGCGATTTGGAGATTGTCATTTTCATAAAACATTTTATGGGCTTCAAGCACTACATATCTTAGTTCTTCATAATCATTCATATTTAATGGGTTTGAAAACCATATTTCATCTGTTCTTAAAATATTTTCGATATTTTCTATTGACGTGTAGTGCGAAAGCTTTGGTCTGACATTAGGGTAAGAAATGTCATCATTTATATCATCCCAAAGTGGTTGGAAAATTTCTGAATAATCTTTTGATTTCATCTTAAAGGCTTTTTAATTTGTTATTCGAGATTAACTGTAGCATTTCTGGCAAAATACGCTTTTACTTAGTAATGTCAATAATTGTGATTATCTCTGATAGCGAATACGAACTCACCGCTATCCGCGCGCAAGTCGCTGGCGGGCAGAATGTGAATAAGGTTTTTAGCGCGATTCATTTGCGCTTTAATATTCTTAAAACATCAACTCAACATTTCCAGTAATAATGGATGCCAAATCTGTAATTCAATCTCGCCCAATTTCCCCGCCAACCGCTGCTTATCAATCGTGCGAATTTGGTCCAATAGAATGCGCGCTTGTTTACCCTCAAACACTAATTCTGGACGGCAACCCAGCGACTGGCCTTTGCTCGTTAAAGGCGCAATAATCACTCTGGGCAAGGCGGCATTCATATCGTTTGGCGAAATAATCAAAGCTGGCCGAGTTTTGCGAATTTCTGTGCCGATTGTCGGATCCAGATTTACCCAATAAACTTCACCGCGTTTGATATTTTTTGAGCTCAATTCGGTGGGTTTTACCATTGCCAATCATCCTGCTCAATAGCGGTTTCTTTTAAATCAGCAAAAGCATCCATATCTTGCTCAATCTGATAACCTACAAACCAACCCTGACGATACTGCGGAGCAATAGGCTCAATAATAATGCGGTTATTTTCTACACGCATTTCAACTTTATCGCCGATTTCACAAGCTGCCAGCAAAGCAGCTGGAATCAATATGCCACGTGAATTACCGATTTTTCTTAATGATGTTTGCATCATATTTCTCCTAAATGTATGTACAATGTTATTACTTTTGATATTGAAATGCAATTAATATCATGATAAAAAAGCGTTCTGTATAATTGTGGTTCTATGTTAACAATCCCCGAAACCGAATACGAACTCACCGCCATTCGTGCACAAGGCGCGGGTGGGCAGAATGTGAATAAGGTTTCTAGTGCGATTCATTTGCGGTTTGACATTGTGGCTAGTAGTTTGAGTGATTGGCTGAAAGAAAAGTTAATCCAAAGTAAGGATAACCGCATTACCGATGAAGGGGTGCTGATATTAAAAGCGCAGCAATATCGCACGCAAGAGGCGAATAAAAAAGATGCGATTAAGCGGTTGCATGAGATTGTGAACGCTGCAAACCAAGTAAAACCAACGCGTTACGCCACGCGGCCAAGTTATGGTTCTAAACAGCGCCGGCTAGAAACTAAAACTCAGCGTGGGCAAGTCAAGCAATTGCGCGGTAAAATAGCGGCTGATTAATTATTATTTTGGTATGAATTTACTCGCGCTCGACACTTCTACTGAATTTTTATCGCTGGCAATAACGCTTGGCGAACGTACGTTCACGCATTTTCAAGCCGCTGGCTCGGCTTCGTCACAATTGGTATTGCCGCAAATTCAAATCTTATTGGATGCTGCCAATACTAAGTTAAAAGACTTGGATGGCATTGCGTTTGGCGCTGGCCCTGGCGCGTTTACAGGCGTGCGCATCGCGGCTGGCGTAGCGCAAGGCTTGGGCTATGGCAGCAATTTGCCAGTGGTGGGCATTAATACCTTAATCGCCTTGGCAGAAGCTAGTGGTCAAGATAAAGTGATTGTTTGCTTGGATGCGCGCATGGGGGAAATTTATCACGCAGCTTTAATTAAAGAAAACGGCATTTGGCAGGAAATATCTGAAACCAAAGTGTGCAAACCGCAAGATGCGCCAACTGTTGAAGGCGACAATTGGTTTGGCGCAGGTAGCGGCTGGGCCGTTTACGCTGAAAAGTTAACACTTATTTATGCGCTAAATTTAAGCCAAACATTGCCCAATATTTTATCGAATATTACGCCCACGGCAGAGGCGATTTTGCGCTTAGCGCAACCTATTTTTGAGGCTGGACAAGCCAAGCCAGCCATGGAGGCGATGCCGATTTATATACGTCATCGCGTGGCACTCACCACGCTTGAGCGCGAGCAAGGTTTGCGATTATGAGCGTGATACTTAACCATCAAAAAAGCCTAAAATCTGTTTACCAACGCCACGCCGATGTTGGTCTGCGGCCTATGCAAATGGCCGATTTAGACGCGGTGATGGTGATTGAGCCAACCATTTATTCGCACCCATGGACGCGTGGCAATTTTAGCGATTCGCTCAATTCTGGTTACAGCGCTTGGGTGTTAGAAGCGAACCAGAAAATCATTGGCTATGCGTTATTGATGATGATATTAGACGAAGCGCATTTGCTTAACTTAAGTATTGCCAAAGACCAGCAAAAGCAAGGTTTAGGTAGATATCTTCTGGAACATATGTTGCAAATCGCTAAAAATCACCAAGCCACCAATCTATTTTTAGAAGTGCGCACTAGCAATATTTCGGCGATTGCTTTGTACGAAAACATGGGTTTTTGCGAAATGGCGGTAAGGCGCGGCTATTATCCCGCCGACCCAAAAATGTTTAAAGCAGGCCGCGAAGATGCGGTATTAATGGGATTAGCATTATGAGCTTTAGCCCTGAAGACACTTGTAAAATGACACGTGAAGACGTGATGCGCGAATTAGAATTGTTGCCAGTCTGGAAACTTCGCGCGCCATTGCAAGTTCAGCCAATCGCCGAAACTGAACAGCCAAGTTTAGCCGAAATTCCAAAGCAGAGAGTGGCTGACAATGATGCTGTAATCATCGTATCAGAAGACAAAAAATGGGCATTTGTTTTGCCCAATTTGTTAACAGGTGAATCGGCTAATTTGTTTAATAATATTTTGCGTGCGCTAAAAATAAAATCATCACAAATCATTCACTCACAACAATTAAAGCAGGATATTGAAAGTTCAGGAGCCACAATCATTATCGCGATGGGCGAAATTGCAGCGCAGAAACTGTTAACCAGCGCACAGTCAATAGCCGATTTGCGTGGCAAAGTGCACTTAATCAATGCTGTGCAAGTAGTTGTTACCTACCATCCAGATGCACTATTGCAGCATTTACCCTATAAAGCGCAAGCCTGGGATGATTTATGTTTGGCATTTAACCATTTATCTGCTTGAAAAATCAGACATTAACCCAATTTAACCAATAGTTAACCATCAAAAAGGAGTTAAAAATGCGTCATTTTTGGCAGAAATTTTTACCATTAGTTTTAGTGTTAAGTTTATCCAGTTGCGGCTACAACACGTTTCAAAGTTTAGACGAAGAAGCAAAAGCCAGTTGGGCAGAAGTGCTAAATCAATATCAACGCCGTGCCGATTTAGTGCCTAACTTAGTGGAAACCGTTAAAGGCTACGCCGCGCATGAGCAAGAAGTGCTGACGGATGTGGCTAATGCGCGCTCAAAAGTCGGCAGTATGCAAGTTACACCTGAATTGTTAAACGACCCAGAAGCGTTTGCCAGATTTCAAGCGGCGCAAGGGCAATTAACTAGCGCTTTATCACGCTTAATGGCCGTAGCAGAAAATTATCCAAACCTGAAAGCCGACCAAGGTTTCAGAGATTTACAGGCGCAATTAGAAGGCACTGAAAATCGCGTCACGGTGGCGCGTAATCGTTACATCAGCACTATTAAAGATTACAACGTGGCGGTGCGTAGTTTTCCCAATAATTTAACCGCTATGATGTTTGGCTATTCAACTAAACCAAGCTTTACGGTAGAAAACGAAAAAGCGATATCTGCGCCGCCAAAGGTCGATTTTGGTAACAATTAAGTGCTTCAGTTAAGCATAACTTAACCCATTTTTTTGCTTAAAAAGTGTTTTTTAAATTAAAAGTCAGTTTGTACGCGCTATGTGCGATGCTGTTGTTGGCATGCAACATTGCGCGTGCAGATTTGCTGGCTGTTCCGCAACTCAAATCACGTGTTACCGATTTAACCCAAACATTATCTGCACAACAGCAAAGCTATTTAGAGGCAAAGTTAAGCGCTTTTGAACAGCAAAAAGGTAGCCAAATCGCGTTGTTAATTGTGCCAAGCACGCAGCCAGAAGATATTGCGCAATATGCCATTCGCGTTGTAGATCAATGGAAAGTAGGGCGCGAAAAAATTGATGATGGATTATTGGTTTTAGTGGCAAAAGATGACCGAAAATTGCGCATTGAAGTAGGTTATGGTTTAGAAGGTGCCATTCCTGATTTGATTGCCAAGCGCGTCATTACTGAAGTGATTTCGCCTAGATTTAAGCAAGGTGATTACTTTGGCGGGCTAGATGCAGGGGTAGATACTTTGATGGGTTTGGTCGAAGGCGAGCCTTTGCCAGCACCAACTAAGCGCGCTACTAATGGTAGTAATCTTGAAAATTTATTGCCCATTTTGTTATTTGGCGGCTTAATGTCGGGTTTGCTTTTGCGCAGCCTTTTTGGCAAATTTGGCGGCAGCGCACTAAATGGCGGTTTGCTTGGTGCGGCGGTTTGGCTGTTGGGCTTTGCAATAGGCGGCGCTGTCATTTTGGCCATTATTGCTTTTTTCTTTACCATGATGATGGGTGGTCGCGGTTTAGGTGGCATAGCGATGGGTGGCATGGGCGGCGGTTTTGGTGGTGGCTCAAGTAGCTGGGGCGGCGGTGGCGGCGGTTTTGGCGGTGGCGGTGCTTCGGGTGATTGGTAATATGGAATGTTTCAACAATCAAGCCAGAAAAGGCAGGCGGAAAAATGAAACTTAGACATCCTATTGCGCGTTTTTTTTCGCATTTGTTCAGCGCGATGATGCCTTCTAATTGGCAAGTGCATCAGCATTTTTCAAAAGCGGCCTTGCGTAATATAGAGCAAGCGATTAAAACCAGCGAGTTAATACACGCTGGTGAAATCCGTTTTGTGGTAGAAGCTGGCCTGCATCCGCTAGAAATACTCGCTAAAAAAATGCCCAAAAAACGCGCGATTGAGTTATTTAGCCTGCTCAATATTTGGGATACTGAACACAATAACGGCGTGCTAATTTATTTGTTATTGGCCGACCGCGATGTAGAAATTGTAGCGGACCGTGGTATTCATCAGCATGTTAGCCACGATGGCTGGGAAACGATTTGCCATGCGATGGAATTGCAATTTAGGCGTGGTGAGTTTGGAGCAGGCGTGCTCGATGGCATTGCGCAGATTGGCGCTTTGCTGCATCAATATTACCCTGCTAGCGAAGACAATGAAAATGAGCTGCCTAATACGACGATTATTATTTAAATCTAGCTCATTTAAACCTAGCTTTTTTAAAACAGCCTTTTCTGCACTACTTATTCCACCGCTAGCGTTTGCTTGCTGCGCTCATGCCGATTTGTCTGATATGTCGCGCATTTACCGTCAAACGCCTCAATTACAAGCTTTTGAAATATGTTTTGGTGGCGGCTGTGCCGAAGTCAGAAAGCTAGACTTAACACCTGCAGAATGGCAAAAAGTGGTGCATTTATTTATGTTAAATAAATCAACGGATGCATCGCAATAGCGGGAAATAATCGCGCTAGCAATTGGATTATTAGAATCAATTGTGGGTGAAAAAATTGGCACCACCAATGATGTTCAGGGACTTTCTACGATGGCAGCTTAAGTGGTCAATTAGATTGTAATGACGAGGCGATTAACACGACAACCTATATGCGATTAATGCAGCAAGCCGATTTGATGAAATGGCATGCAGTAGAAGATACGCGTACGCGCAATTTCTTTTTTAACGGCTGGCCACATTCTAGTGCAGTGATGCGCGATATCAATACTGGTGAGCGATTCGCCGTTGATAGCTGGTTTTATGATAATGGCGCGCCGGCAACGATTGTGCCGTTTACTGTTTGGAAATCAGGATATCGCCCAGCCGATTCGCCAATTAATCGGGTACAAGCGCCTAAAAATAAGCCAGACACAAACGCTTCTGCCCAATAAGCCCTTCAAATTTAAGTCATTGCTGACTTAATAGCGTTTTACCGTTAAAATTCGCTTTCAATTTTTATTTCTACTTTTTCCATGCGCGCATCTCAATTTTTTATTGCCACCCAAAAAGAAGCCCCAGCCGATGCCGAATTGATTTCGCACCAATTAATGGTGCGCGCGGGCTTAATCAAAAAGCTGGGTAGCGGCTTATATAGCTGGATGCCTTTGGGTTTGCGCGTGCTGCGCAAAGTAGAAAATATTGTGCGCGATGAAATGAATAAAGCAGGGGCATTAGAATTATTAATGCCGGCCGTGCAGCCCAAAGAACTGTGGGATGAAACGGGTCGCTGGGCCGTTTTTGGGCCACAAATGCTTAAAATTAAAGATCGCCATGAGCGCGATTTTTGTTTTGGCCCCACGCATGAAGAAGTGATTACCGATATTGCGCGGCGCGAAATCAACAGTTACAAGCAGTTGCCGCTTAATTTTTACCAGATTCAGACAAAATTCCGTGATGAAATTCGTCCGCGTTTTGGTGTGATGCGCGCCAGGGAATTTATGATGAAAGATGCCTATTCATTTCATACCAATTTTGAATCATTAACAAAGACTTATGCTGAAATGCACCAAGCCTATAGCAACATTTTTACGCGCTTGGGCTTAAAGTTCCGCGCTGTAAAAGCCGATTCTGGCGCGATTGGCGGCGATGGTTCGCAAGAGTTTCATGTGTTGGCCGATAGTGGCGAAGATGCGTTGGCGTATTGCGAAAATTCAGACTACGCCGCGAATGTGGAGTTGGCCGAGGCATTACCAGAATTGAATACCAGAGCCGTTGCTAGCCAAGAGATGAATGAAGTGGAAACGCCCAAGCAAACCACTTGTGAGGATGTGGCGAAGTTATTGGGAATCTCAGTCAAAAATACGGTTAAGTCGATTGCATTGATGGTTAAAAAAGATGAAAAAACAGAGCGATTTTATCTGGTTTTATTGCGTGGCGACCATAGTTTAAATGAGGTGAAAACAGGCAAAGCTTTAGGTGATTTTAGATTTGCGACTGAAGTAGAAATTCGCGCTAGTCTAAATTGTCCGCCTGGATTTATCGGCCCGGTCAATATTGGCGAACATGTGACTGTAGTTGCCGATAAAACCGTTGCCAATATGAGTGATTTTGTCTGTGGCGCGAACAAAGCTAAATATCATTTAAGCCATGTTAATTTTGGTCGCGATTTGCCAGAACCAAGTTTGGTTGCGGATATGCGTAACGTGATTGATGGCGACGCAAGCCCAGACGGCAAAGGCACGCTAAGTTTATGTCGTGGTATTGAAGTCGGGCATATTTTTCAGCTTCGCACCAAATATGCACAAGCCATGAACGCAACGTATTTAGATGAAAATGGTCAATCACAAGTAATAGAAATGGGCTGTTATGGCATTGGCGTATCGCGTATTGTGGGTGCGGCGATTGAGCAAGGTAATGACGAAAAAGGCATTATTTTCCCGGTAACGATGGCGCCGTTTGCAGTGGTTATTTGCCCAATTGGGCTAGATAAAAGTGACTTAGTGAAAAATACCGTTAATCAATTATATATAGATTGCCAAAGCGCAGGTCTCGATGTGTTGCTGGATGACCGTGGCGAACGCCCAGGTGTCATGTTTGCAGAAAGTGATTTGATGGGTATTGCACATCGTATTGTGATTGGTGAGCGCGGTTTGGCGGAAGGCAATGTGGAATACAAACCACGCAACCAAGCCGACACACAGCATATTAAACTAGACGCTGTGGTGAATTATTTGAGCGGATTACTCAAGACTTAACCATGATTTTGAAGTCATTTTACTGGTTAAGTATTTATTTATTATGCACAACCTCAACGAGTTTTGCAGGTAATCAGCGAGAAGAGCCACTTTCAAATAGTGTAAAAGCGGTGATGCAAAAATCCATCAGCGATTTAGGCTCACCAAAATTAATATTTGCTAGCGAAAGTGAAGGTCAAGCTTGGATGGCAGAAATGTCACAGCGCTTAAAAAAACGCATGCCAGACCAAGCTTATCGTGAAGATTTTTTAAGGTCGGTATATTATGAAGCAACACGCGCAGGGCTAGACCCGCAGTTGGTGATGGGGCTGATTCAAGTGGAAAGTGGTTTTAAAAAATATGCGGTGTCTTCAGTTGGCGCGCGCGGCTATATGCAAGTCATGCCGTTTTGGGTAAAAACCATTGGTAATACTGAGCATAATTTGTTTCATTTGCGGCTGAATTTGCGTTATGGCTGCACCATTTTGCGGCATTATTTAGATATAGAACGTGGTGATTTGTACCGCGCACTGGGGCGCTACAATGGTAGCTTAGGCAAGCCGCAATATCCTAATTTAGTGCTTGGCGCTTGGAAAAGGCACTGGGATTACACCACTAAAATAAACACTGCCGTGGCTAATTAGTCATTTATCTGCAATAAAACACTTGTCATCGGCACCAAAACAAGGCTAGACTGCGCTTAGTTTAGCGAATGGAAGTTGGTGGTGCACACTGTTCCTCGTCAACCATGCCAACCTAAATTTACTGGCTGTAACACTCAAAAACATTATTTTATAAAGAGTTTTACCTTTTATTTTGGGAGAAAAGTATGTCGAAGTTAACAGCATTGGCGTTAAGTATTGCAATTTTAGGTGGTGTTTGGGCATTTTTAGCATTAAATCCTTTGGCAGGCTTCACCTTGGTTTGGGTTGGTTTTATCGCTTGGGGTTGTTATTTTCACTCAGGGGCAGATTCAGCCGCATTACAAAAAACCATCGTCGGCATGAGTTACGGCGCAGTGATTGCCGGCGTTGCTTTATATCTGGTTAGTTCTGGCTTGTTAGCTGCTTTAGGCGTTTTGGCTGCACCAGTGATTATTGCAGTGACGGTATTTCTGTTAGTGATTGTTGCAGGCTGTAATTTACTTTCTGTGGTACCAGCCAATGTGTATGGCTATGCAGCAACCGCTGGTTTAGCATTAACCGCTAATACAGCAGGTAACGCAGTGATGATGAACTTAACTAATCCTGTACTGTTGGTGATTATTTCTGTTGTGCTGGGTGCATTATTTGGCATGGCTTCTGGCAAATTAGCCGGCGCAATTGGTAAATAATCTACCATATAAAAGTAAGCACTTTTAAGGTGTTAAGTATTAAAAAACCGCATCTAGTATGCGGTTTTTTTTGCATATTGCAAGGCTACTTAACCACTTTAAACCCGTAATAAGTGCCAAACTCACCTTCGTTTTCGTGGTACACAAATAACATATCATTGGCATAGCCCAAACCATTAAAGTGATTTTGCGCACGTAACTTCATGTCTTTTGGTAAATCACTTTTTGCGATAAATTGACCTGCTAAGTTAAATACCAGCGCGGCTTTGTGGTCAACATCTAACAACATTAATTCTTCACCTTTAATGCCGGTATAGGCCACATAATGGTCACTAATATCATCATGCAGTACGCCTGCCTTGCTAAAATCCAGTGCAATCTCGCTGACTTTTTCACGTTGTTTCGGGTCGACTACAAAGACTTTATTGCCACGTTCTTGCTTGGCAAAATAACGATTATTGACTGCATCATAGCTTGGTATAGTGGCAGAATCGCCAAAGGCTGGGTTAAACAACATCACCTCATTGGATGAATCTTTTATTTCACCTGATTCTGATAAATCAATTGAGAAAATACCTGTGTTGGGCGCAAAACCTACGTCGCTAGAAACATTAAAAGTGACGGTTTCTAATTTGCCTGTGTTTGGATTGTAATAAATAGAGCGATTGTCGTAACCAGGCTTGGCCGAATTCACATATTTGCCGGTTTCATCATAAGCATGAATTTGCGATTTTGATACCGCTGCTTCATATTCCGTCGCTAAAGGCGCTAAACCGCCATCTGCAATATAATAATGTTTTAAGCCAGGAACATAAGCCACGGTCATTGGGCGTGTGGTTGGTTTTTTGGTTAAGGCGATTTTAATGCCAATCTCAGCCACTGGCAGCACTTCTGCCAGTAAAACATTGCTTGATAAAAGGCCAGATAAAATCATCGCGCTGGTTAAAAGTGGCTTAATTAAAGACATAGGTTTATCACTTTCGTGGCTGCATATTGGTTGAAACTGGAATAATCGATTAACAACAATTTTTGACATGAATCGACAGTCATGACTTTAGTGTTTTAGTTGGCATAGTAGTTCAACGTGATATTTTTTTAATTGGGCTGATTGGCTTTTTCAATTAACATCGCATCACCATAGCTAAAAAATCGATATTGCTTATCAATCGCGTGTGCATAAGCTTGTTTGATGGATTTAAACCCTGCGAATGCAGACACTAACATCAGCAATGTACTTTTAGGTAGATGGAAATTGGTTAACAATTGATCCACCACTTTAAATTTAAATCCAGGCGTTATAAAAATAGCAGTTTCGGCGCTGCCAGGCATTATGGCGCCATTTAAAGCGGCACTTTCTAATGCGCGTAAACTGGTGGTGCCAACAGCGATGATACGGCCACCTGCTGATTTGGTGGCTTCGATGGCTGAAACCGTTTCAGCAGAGATATGATAAATTTCACTGTGCATTTTGTGGTCTTTAATGTCATCAACGCGAACGGGTTGAAAGGTGCCTGCGCCAACATGCAAGGTAACATAAGCCATGCCAATGCCTTTATCTCTTAATGTATTCAACATTGTTTCGTCAAAATGTAAACCTGCAGTCGGCGCGGCAACCGCGCCCGCATGTTTGGCGTAAACGGTTTGATAGCGCTCATCGTCTTGTGCATTTGCGCTGTGCGTAATATAAGGCGGCAGGGGTAACGCACCATATGATTCTAGTAAACTTAACACACTTAAATCACCCAAAAATTGCACCTGAAATAAATCATCCTCGCGGCCGATTATTTTAGCTTCAAATGCGTGCGCTAGTTTGAGTATGTTTCCCGCTTTTGGTGCACGTGATGCGCGAATATGTGCTAATACATGGCTGCTATCTAAGACTCGCTCAACCAACACTTCTACCTGACCTCCAGTTGATTTTACGCCGAACAAGCGCGCTTTAATGACCCGCGTATCATTAAAAACCAATAAATCACCAGCGGCTAAATAATCCGGTAAATCTACAAATAATTGGTCACTTAAATGCTGCGTTTGGCTATTGAGATAGAGTAGTTTACTAGCACTGCGTTTGCTTGAAGGGTGTTGCGCAATCAGTGAATCAGGTAAATAAAAGTCAAAATCTTGAGTTCGCATTGCCAAAAAACTTGTTATAATATTGAAGTTGACATTATACCTCATGCCGGGATGGCGGAATTGGTAGACGCACGGGACTCAAAATCCCGCGTTGGTAACAACGTGGGGGTTCGATTCCCCCTCCCGGCACCAAATTGAGGCATGTGTTGTCAGTAATTGATGGTTAATTAGCACTACGCTCGGCAATCACTTATATATCTGGTGTGCTAAGCTAATTTAGTTGTAAATAAGTGGTTAATTGTTGAACTTGTAACAAGTTGTAACAGTCATTATTTTTGATAAAACTTTAAAGGTTAGAACATTGTTCTAAACAGTTATGTTATCAGTGATGGATTATAAAATAGTGGCAAGACCAAACAATTCATTATCACCAGAAAACAGTTTGAAGTTAATGGTGATATTGGCGATAATCGCTACCGTTATCGCGCTTGGGTTTGCAAAAGCAGGTGCATGGCTGGTTTTGCCATTTGCTGGATTAGAAATAGCGGCATTTGGATATGCTTTTTACTATATATATCTGCATTCAAGCGATTTTGAAAGTATCGCCATAGAAGATGACAAGATCATTGTAGAAAAAAGAAGCTTTAAACAAACAAGTATTACAGAGTTTCAGCGTTGTTGGACGCAGGTGCATGTGCGTAACGTGAGTAATATAAAAGGTTTTGTTGGTAAAAGTGGGTTATTTATCGGCTCGCATGGTAAAGAAGTGGAATTTGGTAGATATTTTATAGATGATGAGCAGCGTGTAATTTTGGCGCGCGAGCTCAAAAAAAAATTAAAAAGTATTCATTAGTTTATTTATTTATAAGTCTTGGAGCGGTTTATGCAAGTTTTTAAAAAAATTGGGTTAGGTTTAGCAGCAATGCTAGCCTCGCTCAGTGCTTTTGCTGATTACAGTTGGAATTTTCCAGAGCCAGTAACCCCAATGGCCTTAGATACATTGCATGTGCACAATAAGTTTATGCTGATTACGATGGTGATTTTTGTTGCAGTCTTGGCAATCATGATTTATTCAATTTTCGCGCATCGCAAAAACAAAGGCTATAAAGCGGTACATGATAAAGCGCCATCAACTGCGGTTGAAGTTTTTTGGGTGTTAGTGCCGTTTGTTATTTTATTGTTAATCGACTTCGTTATTATGGGTATTCCTGCTTATCACAGTGTGGTGATGATGGAAGATACGCGCGATAAAGCCACGATGGTCATTAAGGTAACGGGCTCACAATGGCGCTGGCAATATGAATATCTGGATGGCGATGCACAAGGTATCAAGTTTGTGAGTAACTTAACCACCACAGTCGATCAACAAAAAAATGCAGCCGAAAAAACTGAAAACTATCTGTTAGAGGTAGATAATCACTTAGTATTGCCCGTTGGCGAAAAAGTACGCATCTTAATGACCGCTTCAGACGTGTTGCATAACTGGTGGGTTCCGCAATTTGGCTCATCCCGAGTAGCTGTGCCAGGGTTTATTCGCGAAACATGGGTGCAAGTTGATAAAGCAGGCACTTATCGCGGTCAATGTAAAGAGTTGTGTGGTAAAGGTCATGGTTATATGCCTGTGGTAGTAGACGCTGTTCCAATGGCAGAATATAAAATTTGGGCGGCGGCAAAAAAAGCTGAAATTGCCAAAGCGGGCGAAATTAAAGAGTTAACCAAAGACGATTTGATTGCACAGGGAAAAACTGTGTATGAGAAAAACTGTGCTGTATGTCATCAAGTGAGTGGCGCAGGGTTGCCGCCTGCGTTTCCTGCGATGACTGGCAGTAAAATTGCATTAGGTCCAATCTTCGGCCCAGATGGCAAGTATTTAAAAGACAGTCATATTGATCGGTTGATTAATGGTAAAGGTGTGATGCCGGCATGGAAAGATACATTGAACGACACGGAGATTGCTGCTGTCATCACTTACGAGCGTCAGGCTTTAGGCAACACGGCCACTGTTGATCCGATTGTACAGCCAGCACAAATTAAAGCAGCACGTCAATAATTTTAAGTTTTTTTGTTTGAAATAAAAAGTAATTAGGAGAACGCTATGAGTACAACAACGGTAGCACATGATGAAGCGCATCATGATCATCCATCGGGCATTATGCGTTGGCTGACAACAACGAATCACAAAGATATTGGTACGATGTACTTAACCTTTTCTTTGGTGATGTTTTTAGTAGGCGGTGCCATGGTGTTAGCCATTCGAGCCGAATTGTTCCAGCCAGGTTTGCAATTAATGAATCCTGATTTTTACAATCAATTGATTGGTGTGCATGCATTGATTATGATTTTCGCAGCATTAATGCCAGCAGCGACTGGTTTTGCTAACTGGATGATTCCACTGCAAATTGGTGCGCCAGATATGGCTTTGCCACGTTTAAACAACTGGGGTTTCTGGCTGTTGCCACCTTCAGCAATTCTATTAACATTACCCTTTACGCTGGCGTTGTTTGGTATCGGTGACGGCGCAATTGCAACAGGTTGGACGTTTTATCCGCCATTGTCTGTACAAGGCGGCATTGGCGTTGACTTTGCCATTTTTGCAGTGCATTTGCTGGGTATTTCTTCGGTAATGGGTTCAATTAATATTATCGTAACTTTATTTAACATGCGCGCGCCTGGCATGACGTTAATGAAAATGCCAATGTTTGCATGGGGTTGGCTAATTACTGCATTCCTGTTAGTTGCAACTATTCCTGTTTTAGCAGGCGCAGTTACCATGCTATTAACAGATCGTCATTTCGGTACGCACTTTTTTGATGCGGCTGGCGGTGGCGACCCGATTATGTTCCAACATTTATTCTGGTTCTTTGGTCACCCAGAGGTTTATATTTTGTTATTGCCAGTATGGGGTTTCATTCCACAAATTCTACAAACATTCTCACGCAAACCAATGTACGGCTATAAAGCACAAGTTTACTCACTATGGGCAATTGGCGCGCTAGCTGTGGTTGTGTGGGCGCATCACTTCTTTACTGCAGGCATGCCAGTGCCAGCGCTACTTTACTTTATGTATAGCACCATGGCCATTTCATTGCCGTTAGCTGTATTGTTCTTCTGCTGGATTAAAACCATGTGGAAAGGCTCAATGACATTTGAAACACCCATGTTATTTGCTGTAGGTTGGATTATCTTATTCGGTATTGGCGGCCTTACAGGTTTAGTATTGGCCGACGTTGCTGCTGATGCGCAATATCACAACAGCTATTTTGTTGTAGCGCATTTCCACTACACATTATTTGCTGGCGGTATCATGGGTATTATGGCTGGTGTGTATTACTGGTTGCCAAAAATGACTGGTAATATGTACGATGAAACTTTGGGTAAATGGCATTTCTGGTTAACTGCAATTTCATTTAACCTAACATTTATCCCGCAATTCTTTGTTGGCTTGGCTGGTATGCCGCGCCGTATTCCAGACTATGCATTGCAATTTGCTGAATTCAATATGATTTCATCTATCGCAGCGTTTGCGCTGGGTTTATCACAATTGTTATTCGTTTATGTCATTATTAAATGCGTAAAAGGGGGCAAAAAAGCGACAGACAAAGTCTGGGAAGGTGCAGAAGGTTTGGAGTGGACGCTTTCATCACCACCGCCTTATCATAGCTTCACTGAGCAGCCAGTTATTAAATAATGACTATCGGAAAAGCCTGAGTACGCTTGGGTTTTTCTATACAATGAAAGTATTTGGTAGATGGAAAATCAAGAAACAGCAAGACGTAACAGAAGTAAAAAAATAGCTTTGATATTTGGGCTAGTAGCAGTTTTGTGGTACGTGGTATCGATGTTCACAATATGGAACCTGTAAATAATCCAGATCCAACCAAGCCGAAAACAAAGGCAGAGCTTAAAACTGCTAATGCTAAATTAGCAAAAAAAATGGTTTGGGTAGCAGCAGGTTCTTTATTATTCGCTTTTGCGTTAGTGCCTTTATATGATGTTTTGTGTAGTGTTACCGGTTTAAATGGCAAAACAGACAATACTGCATCAACGCTAACTAAAGCCAAGCTTGATACAAGCAGAAATGTTACCGTGCAATTTACGTCGGCAGTGATGCCAGGTTTAGGTTGGAATTTCCATCCAAAGCAAGCCAGTATTACGCTGCATCCAGGCAAGATTGAAACGGTGTTATTTGAAGCCAAAAATATCACCAGCCAAGTAGTGGTTGGGCAGGCAATTCCTAGTGTAACGCCTGGTATTGCATCCGTTTATTTAAAAAAAGTAGAATGTTTTTGTTTTGTGAATCAAAGCTTAAAGCCAGGTGAAACAAAAATAATGCCGTTGCGTTTTTTTATAGACCCAGCACTGCCAAAAGATGTCAGTGAAATGACCCTGTCATATTCATTTTTTGAGGCAACAAAAAAATAGATGACCTGTTAAAACGGGTTAAGTATGAAATAATTTGCAACATAAAAAGGGAGTTTGTATCGCCCACAAAGCGATACAACGTTATAATTTAAGTAGTTAAAATTTAGGTGCTCGGGAGTAAAAGAATGGCAACACATTCAGAAAATCAATATTATGTTCCGCACGGTAGTATTTATCCGTCAATATTATCAGTAGGTCTTTTGTCACTTGCATCGGGCTTCATTTTCAATATGAATAATTTGCACTTTGGCAAATGGATGATGTATCTAGGCGCGGCTATTATTATCACCATGGTATTTAAATGGATGGGTACGGTCATTAGCGAAAGCATTACAGGTCAATACAAAAGTTGGGAAGATAAATCTTTCCGTATTGGAATGATTGTTTTTATCTGCTCCGAAGTTGCTTTTTTTGCGGCATTTTTTGGTGCCTTATTCTATATGCGTATTTTATCAGTACCAGATTTAGCTGGATACGATACAGACATCACCCCCTATAAAGACTTTCTCAGTACATGGCCATCATTAGGTCCAGGCGGCAATGTACTCGGTACTAATTATGTGCCAGCAGCAGACTTTAAACCCATGCACTGGAATGGCTTGCCATTAATTAACACTATTTTGTTGTTAAGTTCTGGTGCAACTATAACTTGGGCGCATTGGGGTCTAATTAAGAATAATCGTAAGCAATTAGTGATTGGTATGGCATTAACCGTTTTGTTGGGTATTGCTTTCTTGGCATGCCAAGCGATGGAATATCATGAGGCCTACACTGAAATGGGTTTGACTTTAGCCAGTGGTGCTTATGGCGCAACGTTCTTTATGTTAACTGGCTTTCATGGTTTTCATGTGCTGCTTGGTACAACCATGTTGATTGTCATATTGATCCGCTGCATGAAGGGCCACTTTACACCTGAGCACCACTTTGGTTTTGAAGGTGTTGCTTGGTATTGGCATTTTGTAGATGTGGTATGGCTGGGCTTGTTTATATTTGTATATATGCTGTAAGTTGACATCACAAAAAGGGCGATGCAATGCATCGCCCTTTTTGTTTTAACGCAGAAAGTTAAAGTGCATGACCTAGCTTTCCAAAGTATGCAGCAACAATTAATGCAATAAACAATGCAATTGACAAGCCAATACGCAGCGTCAAAGCCTTAACAGTACGGTCGCTACCCGATTTATCTTTGTTTAAAAAAAATAAAGCTGAAAATAAACTGCCCAAAATAATCATTAAAACTAATACGACTGCAATTTTTATAAACATTAATTTGTCCAAATGAAGTTGATTAATAATTATGCGACGGGTCTAATATAAATGCAATTTAGATTTCTAAATGTAGAATTCAAGCCGACATTGTTTGGCACATTGCTCACACTTATTAGCATTCCAGTTTTTATCAAGCTGGGCTATTGGCAATATGATAAAGCCGCGTTGAAGCAAAAAATTCAAGCTAATTTTGCACACAAAAATGCAAAACAGATCCCAAACTTAAAAGACTATTTATCCAATTCAGAGCGTTTGGAATTTAAAAAAGTTGAGGTGGAAGGCGAGTACGATTCTACATATCAGATATTGATTGATAATAAAGTAGAAAACAGTTTGGCAGGTTACCATGTCGTTACGCCACTTAAAATAAAAAATACGGATACTTATGTTTTAATTAACCGCGGTTGGATACAAGGACATCAAACACGGGATGAATTACCCGTTTTTGATACCCCCAAAGGAGCTTTGAAAATACAGGGCATGGCATGGTTGCCAACTGAGAAAATATTCACTTTAGAAAAAAATGTATCAATAGAACAAAGCGCACAAGTTGCAGCTAAAAATGCACAGTGGCAGCTGGTTTGGCAAAATTTGGATATGCAGAAGTATGTTAAATCGGCACCTATTAAGATATTGCCTGTCATTGTGAAGCTAGATAGTAAAAGCACGGCAGGTGGATTTGTTCGTAACTGGGAAATGTCTGCCGACCGTATCGTGACGCACTTAGGCTATGCTTACCAGTGGTTTGGATTCGCGTTTGCGGCCTTGGCCATTTATTTGTATTTAAGTTTCAAAAAATTAAATTAGGCTAAAGATTAGTTAAAAAGGCGAGGTAGATGATGCAAACAAAGCAAGCAAGTAATGACTATCATAATAGTCAGCGTAAGGGCAGAGCAGTGTTTTTGATGATGCTGACTTTTTTTGTGGTGCCAATTATTGCGGTTGTATTAATGTTTAAATATGACTTTAAGCCGACAGGTGAAAGTCGTGGTGAGCTTGTTGTGCCGCCAAGATTAATCCAAACCACAGCCACGCTGAAAGATAGTGATGGACATGACAGTAGCCATTTTTGGCATGAAAAATGGAGCATGGTCTATATTGCAGATATTTGTGACGTTAACTGCATGGCAAAGTTAAGAGACATGCGTCAAATTCACGTTTCCATGTACAAAGATATTCCACGCACACAACGTGTGCTGATCACGAATACGCAAGATATTGCGACTATAAAAAAAGACTTCCCCGATTTAACGATTATTAATCAACCTACAACTGATATCAGCACATTAAGTCAGCAATTCAATATTGGCAACAAAATAGCGATGCAATCTAATAGACTGTATTTTGTAGATCCACTAGGGCATATTATGATGAGTTATCCTGCAAGTGCAGCGGCAACCGATATACGAAAAGATTTAGCGCGATTATTAAGATACTCTTGGGCGGCATAAATGTTGTTTAGACGATTAGCAATGTTGGGCGCAATAATGGCCTTATGTGTGGTTGTGTTAGGCGCTTACGTGCGCCTGACAGATGCAGGTTTAGGCTGCCCCGACTGGCCCGGCTGTTATGGCACGTTGTCAGTGCCAGAAAGCGAAGCTGCGATTCAGCAAGCGCAAACTATTTATCCTGATAGCATTATTGAAACAGGCAAGGCTTGGAGGGAAATGTTGCACCGCTATTTAGCAGGTACTTTAGGCTTAGTGGTGTTGGTGTTATTTATTTTGGCTTGGAAAAATGCACGTCAATATCCGCACAATATTAAAGTATCACCTTGGCTCACCACTGCGCTGCTTGCCATCATTGTGTTCCAAGCGGCGTTGGGGATGTGGACAGTGACCATGCTGCTTAAACCAGTGATTGTGAGCGCACATTTAATTGGTGGGATGACAACGCTGGGATTATTAACATGGATTGCACATCGAAACTGGGGTCAATATGCATCTAATACACTGCAAAGCAGCAGCTTTAAAATGTTCATTCGTCTAGGGTTGGTCGTTTTATTTATGCAGATATTTTTGGGCGGCTGGACTAGCACGAATTACGCAGCGCTAGCGTGTACTGACTTTCCTACTTGTCATGGCGTATGGATACCTGAGATGGATTTCAAAGATGCTTTTCATCTAGTGCGCGAATTAGGACAAAGCGCAGATGGCGGCAATTTAACACTGGCATCATTAACAGCCATTCAGTGGACGCATCGCATAGGTGCAATCATTAGCTTGATTTATTTGGGTTTTTTAGCCTTAAATAGTTTAAAATACGCGCAATTAAAAAACCTGAGCCTAGCATTAATTGCTGTGCTCATTGCGCAAATTAGCCTTGGTATTGCCAATTTAGTGTTGCATTTGCCACTGGTATTGGCTGCAGCTCACAATTTAGGTGCGGCATTGTTGGTCATCATACTGGTGATTTTTAATTCAAAGATTACTGGCAGCAAGGTTAAACCGTAACGCGCGGTTACAACCAAGTTAAACGAAATAAAGTGAGTATGAATTGAGTCACAAAACGAATTTAAACACGGTGAGCCATTTGCAGGCCTTTACAACAAGTTTTAAAAACTTTTACGCCTTGTGTAAGCCGCGCGTAACCATGCTCATTGTGTTTACCGCAATTATTGGTATGTTTTTGGCAACACCCGGCATGGTGCCATGGCCGCTATTGTTAGCAACAACCGTTGGCATTGCTTTTGCATCAGGCGCTGCCGCGGCATTTAATTGTTTAATTGAACATAAAATAGATGCTGTGATGGCGCGCACGCGTGGCAGGCCGTTGCCAACAGGTCAAGTTTCACACGTCGAAACAATGATTTTTGCCACCTTGTTGGGCAGCACAGGCTTATTGATTTTATATCTATTTGTTAACCCATTAACCATGTGGCTAACTTTTGCCACTTTTGTAGGTTATGCCGTTATCTATACCATTTTTTTAAAGCCAGCAACGCCCATGAACATCGTTATTGGCGGTGCGTCTGGCGCAATGCCGCCGATACTGGGTTGGGCGGCTGTCAATAATACAATTTCACCAGAATCATTAATCATGTTCCTGATTATTTTTGCGTGGACACCACCACATTTTTGGGCATTAGCATTATATAGACGTGAAGAATATGCCAAAGTAGGCATGCCTATGTTGCCAGTGACGCATGGCGAAGCATTTACACTTTTGCATATTTTGTTGTATACCGTGATTTTAGTAGTAGTTTCGATCATGCCATTTGGGCTAGGTATGAGCGGTTTAATTTACTTGGTTTCTGCCATTTTATTAAACGCAGTATTTTTATGGTATGTGATTAGTTTATATCGACATTATTCAGATGATCTGGCTAAAGCTACGTTCAAATATTCAATACTATACTTAACACTTATTTTTGCTGCATTATTGGTCGATCATTACTGGAGGCTCTAGCTTACAGTGTTACTTTAATGGTGCGCCCGGCGGGAGTCGAACCCACGACCTTTGGCTTCGGAAACCAACACTCTATCCAGCTGAGCTACGGGCGCTTGTGATGGCGCATTATATCAAAGCAAGCAATATTAAGATAATGTGTATGCAGATGGTCTTAAATTAAGTATTACTTTTAAAGTTTTATACGCAAAACAGGCGAGTAAGCTTTTAACCTTGATTGCGAGTAGGTATAATTGTGCTACACAAAATTATAATTAAATTATTTTTAATATTTAGGGATTAAAAGCAATGAGTAAGAAAG
>JBKJRD010000011.1:0-12230 GCA_046594885.1 Methylotenera sp.
TTTTGCTGTTTCGCCCGCTTCAGCCAATCGAAAATCGGGGCTGGGCATTTGCGCGCTTTGTATTAATAGCGGCGCATACGTATCTTTAAAAATCGCCACATCGGTGACGCCGAGCGCACCAAGCGTTTCACCGTGATAACTATTCTGCAGGCTGATAAATTGGGTTTTATGCATTTGGCCGCAATTACGCCAATAATGAAAACTTATTTTGAGCGCAATTTCAGTGGCACTGGCTCCATCCGAGGCATAAAACGCATGCCCCAAACCGGTTAACTGGGCTAATTTTTCGGACAACTCCACTACAGGTTGATGCGTAAAACCAGCCAGCATCACATGTTCTAGCGTATCTAATTGCTGCTTAATGGCATCTTTAATGCGTGGATTATTATGCCCAAACAGATTCACCCACCAACTGCTTACCGCATCTAAATATGGCTTGCCATCTGTATCATAAAGCCAAACACCTTGGCCTTTTTGAATGGCAATCAGCGGAAAATCTTCATGTTGCTTCATCTGCGTGCAAGGATGCCAAACAGATTGCAAACTGCGGTTAAGTAAAGTTTGGATAGACATCATTTTTTAACATTAATAGGCATTAATTCTGCATGCATTGGTTCAATTACATCCTTACTTAACCCTATAAATAGCCCAATAATTCAAGCAATTACTCGCCTAGCGAAATACCAAAACCAAGTGTGGTTTGCGAATGATTGTAATCGAGCAAGCTCTCACCATAGCCGCTAGAAAGCAGCATATGCAATTTGATATAGGGGTTATTAAACATGCGTTGTTGTAAATCAATCTGCGCAAAACCTTTGTTATCGCTACGTAAATTATTGCGCATTAAAACTGAAACCGCAGTTTTGCCTGAGGGCGTTTCATAGCGCACGGTGACATCGCCATAACCCAAAAATTTCTCAATATCTGGATTATCATCCTTGTCGCTGGCTTCTGGAATGCGCCACCACGGCCGCACCATTAATGATAAGCGGTCGGTTACCTCCCAACCGCTTTCCAAATAAAGTCTGTTCCAACTGCGGGAAGTAGGATTTGTGCGCCCGTTTGATTGGTGCACCAAGCCAAGATTCACCATTCTGGGAATGTAATCTTTTTTAACGCCATCCACCGCATTATTCACCCCTAAAGAGAGAATAATTTCTGGTTCATAATTATTTTCGCGCAATGGCCGCGATGCATCAGCATCAAAAACCTGCCAGTACGATTTTTGCGAATAAGCGCCCCAAATTCTTGAACTGGTCACATAAGGCAAATCGCGAATCAACGGAATATTGCTGAAAAGCTCGGTTTTTAAACTCAGTTGAAATTTTAAATCCTGCGCATCCAGGTTGCGATTTTCGGCGTTTGGGCGGCTGGGACTTTGCGGATTATTATTTTGGTGATCGCTATGCGAAAACAATAAGTAATTCGGTCGATGCGTTTCAATATCGCTAATATTCCAATCACCTGCAGATGTGAGCCGCCATTTTCTCTCTAAATAACTTAAATCGATATTAGCCTTTGTAATGGCAATTGCCGCTGGTTTTTCTGTTACAGATTCAGTATTAGCATTGTCAGATGCAATTTGTTCAGCCGAATTTTGCTCAGGTACCAGCGCAGTTTTTGCGTCATTTTGAGGGTTAAGTATTTGCTCCGCAGCCTTTAACTCAATGCTGGGCGTGCTAATGCTATCAAAACAAGCGAGTCTTTTTTTTGATTCAAACTCAGATGGGTAAGTATCTCTACATTTCATTAATGCTTGCTCTACTGTCAAAAGATCCTTTGCTTGTAGCGATGTAACAATAAACAAAAGCCCTAAAAAACCGACGGTAGAACTGAGCTGTAATACTTTTTTTAGCTGTTGCGGTTGTTTAAACCCGCGCGCTTGTTGATTCATTACTTTCCTCATTAACAGCAATTTATGGTGCTGGGTTCATATATTTCAAATGCAGCATTTCTATTTCATGCAACACATCTGCTGATAATTGACATTGCCATGCGCCAATATTTTCTTTTAATTGCGCCATTGTTGTTGCGCCAATAATGGTGCTAGCAACAAACCAACGATGATACACAAAAGCCAGTGCCATCTGCGTTGGCGTCATGCCATTATCACGCGCCAGTTGCGTATAAGCCGCGCTGGCGATTGGCACATTGGGTTTTTTATAGCGTTGCGCATAACCTAAAAACTGCGTCACACGGCCTTTTGCTTCTGGGTTATCTATATATTTACCGGTTAAATGCCCAAAAGCCAGTGGCGAATACGCCAGTAAGCTGACATTTTCACGAAACAGCACTTCCGACATGCCGAACTCCATGCCGCGATTAATCAGGTTATAACAGTTTTGCACACTGGCAATGTGCGGTAAGTTACACTGTTTGGCGATACGCACAAATTCCATCACGCCCCACGGCTGCTCATTAGATAAACCAATGGTGCGAATCTTGCCTTCTTGAATCAATTCCGCCAAGGTTTCTAGCTGGTTTTGAATCGACACCCATTGTTTTTGCGCGCCTTGTAAATAAATGCCAGACTCAAACTCATTGGCAGGATCAAACAAATATTGCCCAAACATCGGCACATTACGTTCTGGCCAATGCAATTGGTAGATATCGATATATTCAGTTTGCAATCGCTTAAGCGAACCCTCAATCGCCGCACGAATGTTAGCGCGGTCTAGCGACGCTGGCCCACCACGAATCCAATGCATACCGCGCCTTGGTCCTGCCGCTTTTCCACCGAGAATGATTTTTTCGCGCGGCTGATTTTTAAGCCAATTGCCCACAATGATTTCAGTGCGTGTAACCGTTTCTGCCTTTGGCGGCACAGGATACATTTCGGCAGTATCGATAAAGTTAACGCCTTGCGCAAACGCAAAATCTAATTGCGCATGCGCCTCTAACTGCGTGTTTTGGTCGCCATAGGTCATGGTGCCCAAACATATTTTTGACACGCTTAATGCTGATTGGCCTAATGTAGTGTATTGCATTAATGCAGCACCTTTTTAGGGTCTGCTGGCAGCACCACTTGTGTGGACGGCGGATTGAACATCGCTACTTTGCCAATCGCCCAGCTCGCTTCTTTACAAGCCAATTGCAGCATATTACAAATCGCCAACGTCAATTCCTGATTCAGATTCATGCGCACTGTAATACCTTCTAAACAAGGCAGCTCAAGTGAGGATGGCTTGTTGTCTTGAGCGATGAGTAACACATTGATTGCCAACATCGCCGCATCGTTACGCACTTCTGGCCGCGGTTGATATTCGGTTTTAAAATCCATTTTTTGCAATGCATCCACCGCCTGTGCTTCTTGCTTAAACTGTTCAACCGCTTGTTCGGGCTGTGATTCAGTGGGTATAGAAGTTGCTGTTGGCAAATGCGCATCATTGGTTAACAACGCCCACATCATCAGCGTAATGCGGTTGGTTAACCACACTAATAACTCAGTATTGTCACTCAAACCCACGCGAAAAAGCAGCCTATCTTGCTCTGCGTTATAACCTAAATTAATTTGCTGTATGGCAGCTTCAGCTGCGTGTTGAGAGGACAAAATAAACTTTCTAAAAAATTTTCGAACTTAACGCCTAAAAACGCTTGAAAAAACAAACTCAATCTCAATATTAGCAATCAAGGTGTGCGAGTGCTAAAATATCGTATTGCCTATGCAATTTTATCAACTTTATACTTTGTTCACTAAACAAAAATATAATTCATTAGGAGAAATTGAATGAAAATTCGTCCATTACACGATCGCGTGATTGTAAAACGTTCAGAAGAAGAGCGTACAACCGCTTCTGGCATTGTGATTCCAGATTCAGCCACCGAAAAACCAGATCAAGGCGTGGTAACAGCAATAGGTAACGGTAAACGCGATGACAGCGGCAAAATCCATGCATTAGACGTTAAAGTTGGCGATAAAGTGTTGTTTGGTAAATATTCTGGCCAGACCGTTAAAGTAGACGGCGAAGAATTATTGGTCATGCGTGAAGAAGACATCATGGCAATCGTCGAATAATTTCGATATTTAATTAAATATTTTATTTATTAATTTTTAATAGTAAGCAAAACATCCGAGCGAATGAATAAGTAGGCGTAGAGAAGCGCAAAAACCAGAGTTTACAAAGTGTAAATGAGGATTTTTAAGCTTTGAATGCAACACCCTTATTCAGAACGAAATGTTTTGCCACAATAGGAGATAAACATGGCAGCAAAAGATGTGAGATTCGGCGACGAAGTCCGCCAAAAAATGACCAACGGCGTGAATATTCTAGCCAACGCAGTTAAAGTAACATTAGGCCCAAAAGGCCGCAACGTCGTACTAGAGCGCTCATACGGCGCGCCCACTATTACTAAAGATGGCGTATCGGTTGCTAAAGAGATTGAATTAAAAGACAAGTTTGAAAATATGGGCGCACAAATGGTCAAAGAAGTGGCTTCAAAAACTTCTGATATTGCCGGTGACGGCACGACAACAGCCACGGTGTTAGCGCAAGCGATTATTCGCGAAGGTATGAAATCAGTTGCGGCAGGCATGAACCCAATGGATTTAAAACGCGGCATCGATAAAGCCGTTGCAGCAGCAGTTGCCGATTTAAAAGCCCAATCTAAGCCTTGTACAACCAGTAAAGAAATCGCCCAAGTGGGTTCAATTTCAGCCAACTCTGACGAATCTATCGGCAAAATTATTGCTGACGCCATGGATAAAGTGGGTAAAGAAGGTGTGATTACGGTTGAAGATGGTTCTGGCTTGGAAAGCGAGCTCGATATTGTAGAAGGTATGCAATTTGACCGTGGCTACTTATCACCTTATTTTATCAACAACCAAGAGCGTCAAATTGCGTTGTTAGACAACCCATTCGTGTTATTGCACGACAAAAAAATCTCAAACATCCGTGATTTATTGCCAACTTTAGAGCAAGTGGCTAAATCAGGTCGTCCATTATTGATTATTGCTGAAGACGTGGACGGCGAAGCATTAGCCACATTGGTAGTCAACAATATTCGTGGCATCTTAAAAACAACTGCGGTTAAAGCGCCTGGTTTCGGTGTCCGTCGTAAAGCCATGTTGGAAGATATTGCGATTTTAACTGGCGGCACTGTGATTGCTGAAGAAGTGGGCTTGAAATTAGAAAACGTTACATTAGAGAATTTAGGTTCCGCCAAACGTATTGAAGTGGGCAAAGAAAATACTATTTTGATTGACGGTGCTGGTGTTGAGGCCAATATCAAATCACGCATTGCGCAAATCAAATCACAAATTGAAGAATCAAGCAGTGATTACGATAAAGAGAAATTGCAAGAGCGCGTGGCTAAACTGGCAGGCGGTGTTGCAGTGATTAAAGTAGGCGCAACCACTGAAATTGAAATGAAAGAGAAAAAAGCCCGCGTTGAAGATGCATTACACGCAACCCGTGCAGCTGTTGAAGAAGGCATTGTTGCTGGCGGTGGCGTTGCATTGATTCGCGCACGCGATGCAATTGCAAAAGTAAAAGGCGATAACTTAGACCAAGAAGCAGGCGTAAAAATTGTACTACGCGCGGTTGAAGAGCCATTACGTCAAATCGTACAAAACGCTGGTGTTGAGCCATCAGTAGTGGTTAATAATGTTGCAGCGGGTAAAGGCAACTACGGTTACAACGCGGCTAACGAAACTTACGGCGATATGGTAGAAATGGGCGTACTAGACCCAACTAAAGTAACGCGTAGCGCTTTGCAAAATGCAGCATCGGTTGCTGGTTTAATGCTGACCACTGATTGTATGGTAGCTGAACTGCCTAAAGAAGACGGCCCAGCAATGGGTGGTGGTGATATGGGCGGTATGGGTGGTATGGGCGGTATGATGTAAAGTCAAATGTAAAGCTACTGCGCTCAGCATGTCGGGCGCATGCGGTACTCAAAATCCTCACATACCATTTGTGTGCTCCGGTTTCTGCGTTCCGCCTGTACCCGACCTGCCATCGCTCGTTACGCTTTTCATATTGACTTTGAAATAGTTAATGCCTTAAAAGCATCAAAAATAAAACCTCGCTTCGGCAAGGTTTTTTATTGTTAATTGACGCAATGTAGCTCGTACATTAGGATTACTATTTTAAGTTAGAGGTATATAACATGTGGCATGGAATTTTTCTTGGCAATGGAGCTGACGCATTCTCACGTACTATACAAATCCAATCCTTATTTATGCTTGCTTTTATGGCATCTGGTGGCAATGTTGAAATGGCCATGTTTTCCAAATCAGAATCAACCGAAAATGCCCATGAAGTAACTATTTATTTCTCTCCAGCCTCAGCAGCTTTTGCCAAAACTATTGATGGTATTTCTCCATGTGAAAAACCAAGCCGCGATAAGCTGGGACTACTTGCTGGAGATGAACGTTGCTGGAATATATTATTCCCGCAATCCAAATGACACAACAAAAACTTGGTCAACTTCACCCTTCATGGCAATCGGTGATTGGCGATGAATTGCAAGAGCCTTATATGAAGGAATTGCGCGATTTTCTTAAATTAGAAAAAGTATTAGGCAAAGTCATTTATCCGCTTAGCTCGCTTATTTTCAACGCATTTAACCAAACACCTTTTGACCAAGTACGCGTGGTGATTATTGGGCAAGACCCTTATCATGGGCAAGATAATAAAGGGCAAGCTCAGGCGCATGGTTTGAGTTTTTCTGTGCCGCAGGGTGTAGCTTTACCGCCATCATTACAGAATATTTTTAAAGAAATTTCTGCTGATTTAAATATCAAGATGAGCCGAAATGGTGATTTAACGGCTTGGGCGGAGCAAGGCGTATTGCTTTTGAATGCCACATTGACAGTTGAGCAAAGCAAAGCAGGTTCGCATCAAAACAAAGGTTGGGAACAGTTTACTGATGCGGCGATTGCCGCGTTAAATGCGCATCGTGACGGTTTGGTGTTTGTATTATGGGGCAGCTATGCGCAGAAAAAAGGCGCTTTTATTGATGCCAATAAACATTTGGTATTGAAATCCGTGCACCCTTCGCCACTATCTGCGCATCGTGGGTTTTTTGGCAACCGCCAGTTCTCTACTATTAATCAACATCTCATTGAGCAAGGCCAAGCGCCAATTAATTGGCAACTCTAATTTTTAAGCTTTTTGATGGCTTAAGTTTTATTTTTTGCTCAAATTTAAGTGTTAACTTAACCCTCAAAAACACTGAATAAATCGCTTGCTATGCAGTTACAACTTGTTTACACTTTGCAAAGGTTGGTTACAAACTAACGTCAGCCAAAAAAAACCCCGATTAAGGGGAATAAATCGGGGTTAAAGGCCTCATCGTCTAAGGCTTCCGCTCAGGGAGGAAAGAAGCGGAAAGAAAACTAAGCGTCAACTTAGCTTTCATGAAGGTTCAGAGGCCACAAATCTGCGTTAGTTCAGTCTATCTTTCAATTTTTTAACATTTTTTCATCGCCTGTTTCGCGGCATCACATGCGATAATATTGGCATGCACACTCAAGATTCCCTTCTCACTGGTCTTAATAATAAGCAACTGGAAGCCGTTACGCTACCGCATCAATCAGCACTCATTTTAGCGGGTGCTGGCAGTGGAAAAACGCGCGTTTTAACCACGCGCATTGCTTGGCTGATTCAAACAGGGCAAATTTCGCCGATGGGTTTAATGGCGGTCACCTTTACCAATAAAGCCGCCAAAGAAATGCTCACGCGCTTAACTGCGATGTTGCCGATTAACACGCGCGGCATGTGGGCGGGTACTTTTCATGGCTTATGTAATCGCTTATTGCGCGCGCATCATCGCGAAGCGGGTTTACCTTCCACGTTTCAAATTTTAGATACGGCTGACCAATTAAGTAGCATTAAACGCTTGATGAAGTTAATGAACGTGGACGATGAAAAGTACGCACCCAAGCAAGTGCAAGGCTACATTAATAGCTGCAAAGAAGAAGGTTTGCGCGCCAGCAAAGTAGATGCTTATGACGGCCACAGCCAAAAATTGCGCGAGATTTATGAAGAGTACGACAAGCAATGTAACCGCGAAGGCGTGGCGGATTTTGCGGAATTATTATTGCGCTGTTACGAATTACTCAATCGCGACGAGCGCATTCGCAATCACTATCAAAGCCGCTTTCAATATATTTTGGTGGATGAGTTTCAAGATACCAATAAGCTGCAATATCAATGGCTTAAGTTATTAGCGGGCAAAGAAAATTGTTTATTTGCCGTGGGTGATGACGACCAATCCATTTACGGGTTTCGCGGTGCGCGTGTGGGCAATATGCGCGATTTTGAAGCCGATTTTAATGTACAAAATATCGTTAAGTTAGAAGAAAACTACCGCAGCCACAGCAATATTTTAGATGCAGCCAATGCGATTATCTCGCATAACAAAAATCGCTTAGGCAAAAACTTATGGACAAGCGCTGGTGCAGGTGAGCCCGTAAGAATCTACGAAGCTTACAACGATAATGATGAAGCGCAATTTATTGTCGATGAAGTGAAAATGCTGCAAAGTGAGGGTACACCGCTGGCGGATATGGCACTACTGTATCGCAGTAATGCGCAATCGCGCGTGTTGGAACATGCCTTGTTTTCGGCCAATTTACCCTACCGCGTGTATGGCGGTTTACGCTTTTTTGAACGTGCCGAAGTAAAGCACGCGCTGGCTTACATGCGTTTAATGGCAAATGCTAATGACGATACTGCATTGTTGCGCGTGATTAACTTTCCCGCTCGCGGCATTGGCGCGCGTAGCCTTGAGCAACTGCAAGAAGGCGCGCGCCAGAATGATTGCAGTTTATGGCAAGCGGCTTTAAATAAAGTCGGCACTGGTCGCACCTTATCTAACCGCGGTGATGACCGCGGGAGCGGCAAAGGCATAGAAGGTTTTGTACATTTGATTCGTGAAATGACAGACCAAGCTTATGGCATCACCTTGCCCGAGGTAGCCGAACTCGCCACCACGCTTTCTGGCTTAAAAACACATTATCAAAACGATAAAGATGGCGAAGATCGCATTGAAAACTTGGAAGAATTGGTCACCGCTGCTGTAGCATTTACTAACCAAGCATTTGGCAACCACAACAATGTTGATGGCGACGCGCCCCAAGATTTGATGACGCAGTTTTTAACCCATGCAAGCTTAGAAGCAGGCGATCATCAAGCCACCATTGGCTATGATGCGCTGCAATTAATGACCGTGCACGCGGCTAAAGGCTTAGAATTTAAAGCGGTTTTTATTAGCGGATTAGAAGAAGGCCTTTGCCCGCATGAAAATAGTTTAAGTGAAAACAACGGCTTAGAAGAAGAGCGCCGTTTAATGTATGTGGCTGTAACGCGCGCGCGTCAGCGTTTGTATTTAAGCCACGCGCAAAGCCGCATGTTGCATGGTCAAGTGCGTTATGGCATACCATCGCGTTTTTTAGATGAGATTCCTGAAGCATTATTAAAACGTTTGAACACTAAGCCGATGGCAAGATCGGCAAGCGGTTACGATGGCAGTTATATAGAAAAAAAGGTGCAATCATCAACCCAAAACGCCAATTTTTATCCGTATAAAATCGGCCAAGGCGTACGCCACAATAAATTCGGTGAAGGTGTTGTAGTGAGTTACGAAGGTAATGCAGCTAACTTGGTGATTAAAATCAACTTTGGGCGCGAAGGCTTAAAAACGTTGGCGATGGAATACGCTAAATTAGAAAAAACTTAGCTGTTTTTGAGGGTTAAGTTTTAAACTTTAATGTTATCGACGCCCGCCGCGCGAAATACATCGCGATAGCTGACATATTGAAACGCCAGCATTAATGTAGTCGCCAGTAATAAACAGCCGAACACCAAAATTGAAGTGAGCATTTGGCCTAACAGCGGCACCAAACTGCCGATGAGGCCAGCCACAATACCAAGCACTAGCATGGTCGCCACAATGCCAGCGGTGAGCAATAGCCAAGAAGCACCTAAAGCAATCATATATTGCAGTGAGCCTGCGATGCTGGATTTGATGGCTTTAACAACGCTGTAATGGTTAAACGCGATTAACATGGGTGAAAACCAAGTCGCCATCATCAGCGGAATGAGCAATAGGGTTAATTTAAGTAATAGTGGCAGCATCGTTTGCAACAGCTGCATTGCTTGTGATTCTGTCATCGATTCTTTAGCTTGTGACAATTTTAGCAAGCCTTCAATATCGCTATTGAGCAGAAAACTGACAATGACGCCGTAAAGCAAACAAATGCCACCCAAAGCCATTAACGCAGGCATTTTTGGCTTAATCAATTGAATCACTTCATTTATAGGTTGCAACTTTTGCATGTCGGCATTGCGATACAGCGCAATGGCAAGCGCTAAAAATATGGGCCAAAGCAGGATAGAAATTAACGCAAAAAACTGCAAACCAGGGATGGATGGCAACATCATAAATAAACCTACATAAGCCAAACCAAGCAGTAGCCATTTGCGTGGCGCAGTTTTAAATAAAGCGACGCTCTCTTTTACCCAACTAATGCCGGTTTTGGTACGCGATTCTAATATTGCCATGATGATTTCCTTTGCGCTTAGCTCAATTGAGATAACGCAATATGTTGCTGTAAAATATTTTTAAAATGATTAGGGTCTTTGGTATGCGTTAATGCGCCATCGGCTGGGTAATAAAAATCATACAGCCGCGATAACCAGAACCTTAGCGCAGCGCGGCGTAATAAAGCTGGCCACATTTGCTGTTCTAATGCTGAAAAAGGCCTTAAGCCTTCATATTGCCGCAAAAAATGGCTTAACTTTTGTGAATCAATATTGCCTAAATCGCTGCCATTATGGTGCAAACACCATTCGTTTACCGCAATCGCCACGTCATACGCCAACACATCGTTGCAGGCATAATAAAAATCAATAAAACCACCTAATTGGTCGTCATCAAACAACACATTATCGCGAAATAAATCGCCATGCACCACGCCATGCGGCAATTGGCTGGTATCAATACTTAACTGATATTGAAGCTCAGTTTTTAACAGTTGTGCATCAGCGCTGAACATTTTTGGCGCAACCTGCCGAGCGGTTTTGATAAACCAATCTTGACCACGTTGATTAACGCCAGTTTGAGTAAATTTTTTAGCCGCTACATGTAACTTGGCTAAAGCTGTAGCTACTTGCCCTACTTGCGCTAAATTGGGTGTCGCAATATCTTTACCTTGCAGGCAGCTCACCATCAAAGCAGGTTTATTTTTGAGCAGATGCAAAGCTACGCCATTTTTATCAAAAATCGGCGTTGGGCAAAGAATGTTGTGCTGCGCTAAATGTGTCATTAAAACGACAAAATAGGGTAATTCGCTTAATGTGTTTTTCTCAAAAATCGTGAGTACATAACGATTATTTTGCGTGACGACAAAATAGTTGGTGTTGGTAATGCCCGCAGCAATGCCCTTAAGCGCAACAATTTCGCCAATATCAAAATTGCGCAACCAAACGCGCACTTCTTCAAAATTAAGGGGTGTAAAAACAGACATGGCGCTCTACAGAAAAGTTAAAAAGGCGGCGCCTTTTTAACATAATATTGGATGATTTAAAATCTAAACAGAATCCACTTAGGCACACTTAACGGTTGGTTTGGCCCAACATTTACCCATGGACCATTGGAGTCTTCTTTATGCAAATAATATGGCACGCCGTGCGCTGGCGTTACTTTCATCATATACATCTCACCATTAATACGATATTCCTCAATGGTTTCAGCGCCTTTTTTGCGAATGGTAATTTGCGGCTCTATTGTCGGATCGTCTATCGCTTCCCCATCAATCACTTTGGGCGGTGGTGGCACTTCTTCTAACGGCTCTAAGTTATTGGGTTGCGCTGCAAAGCTGATATTTGTTACCAGTAACGCTGGCAACATAAATATCCACAATGTGATTAATTTAAGCTTTTGCATGACACATTCACCATTTAATGAGTTAATTCATTCTAACAAAAGCGCATCAAAAAAGCTGGTTAAAAACACACATTTGCGCATAAATATTGTTTATAAATATAGTTGAATTTTGCGTTCAGCTGGCGTTAGCTCAAATCCGGTTAATTCGTAATGTTTAAATATCGCTTCTACAATTTGTTTGGGGTCATCAATCAATTGAATCAACTCTAAATCTTGCACAGACGCCATGCCTTCTAAAATTAAAGTATTTTTCAACCAATCCAGCAATCCAGCCCAATAATCTTTAATTTTAGAAGGCATGGCGTCTGTGCAAGATTTAGAGTTGATTCAATTGATTG
>JBKJRD010000091.1:0-3496 GCA_046594885.1 Methylotenera sp.
CACCTCGACCTCGCAGATGTAGGTACCAGCCGGGAAGGTGAAGTTGGTCGGGTCGTAAAACGCTGTTTCATTGAGGCCGGGTTCGAGCTTGTCGAGCGGGTAGTTGTGCGGCACATAGGCCGTCAGCGCCACCTGGCCGAAGGTCACCTTCTTGTCGGTGCCCTTGATCGTGAACTCACCGTTGGCAAACTCCACGTCGGCATCGCTGGCCTCCATCAGGTGCGCGGCAATCTTCTTGGCCTTGGTCTCGATCTTGTCGAGCGCCTTCATGATGGCCGTGCCGCCGACCGACATGGAGCGCGAGCCATAAGTGCCCATGCCGAAAGGCACACGCCCGGTGTCGCCGTGCACGATATCCACCGCATCCACTGAAATGCCCAGGCGCGCGGCCACCACCTGCGCAAAAGTGGTCTCGTGGCCCTGGCCGTGGCTGTGCGAGCCGGTGAACACCGTCACGCTGCCCGTGGGATGCACGCGCACCTCGCCGCATTCGAACAGGCCGGCACGTGCCCCGAGCGCACCGGCAATGTTGCTGGGCGCCAGCCCGCAGGCCTCGATGTAGCAGGAGTAACCCATGCCGCGCAGCAGGCCCTTGGCAGCTGACGCGGTTTTGCGTTTCTCAAAACCGGCCACTTCGGCCAGCTCGTTGCCGCGCTTGAGCAGGGCGTGGAAGTCGCCCACGTCGTACTGCAGCGCCACCGGTGTCTGGTAAGGAAAGTCTTTCACAAAATTGCGGCGGCGGATTTCGTCCTGGCTCAGGCCCAGCTCCCAGCCGGCGCGCGTGACCAGGCGCTCCAGCAAATACGTGGCCTCGGGCCGCCCGGCGCCGCGGTAGGCATCGACAGGCGCGGTGTTGGTGAACCAGGCGTCGACCTCGACGTAGATCTGCGGGCAGGTGTACTGGCCGGCCAGCAATGTGGCATACAGGATGGTCGGCACGGCCGGCGCGAATGTGGACAGGTAGGCGCCCATGTTGGCATCGGTGTGCACGCGCATCGCGAGGAACTTGCCGTCCTTGTCCAGCGCCATCTCGGCGTGGCTGGAATGGTCGCGGCCATGGGCGTCGCTGACAAAGGACTCGCTGCGATCCGCCGTCCACTTGATGTTGCGGTTGAGCTTTTTGGACGCCCAGGTCAGGCACACGTCTTCGGCATACAAATAGATCTTGGAGCCAAAACCGCCGCCGACGTCGGGTGCAATCACGCGCACCTTGTGTTCAGGCAGGCCCATCACAAAGGCCGTCAGCAGCAGGCGCTCGACGTGCGGGTTCTGGTTCGACACATACAGCACGTATTCGTCGTTTGCGCGGCTGTAGGAGCCAATCACCGCGCGCGGCTCCATCGCGTTGGGAATCAGCCGGTTGTTGGTCAAATCCAGCTTGGTGATGTGAGCGGCAGTCGCAAACACGGCATCGACCTGGCCCTTGTCGCCAATCGCCCATTTGTAACAGTGGTTGTCGGGAGCAGCCTCATGCAATGCCGTTGCCTTGGCCGCATCGGTGACACGCACCACAGCGCTCAGCACGTCGTAATCCACCTCGACCAGCTCGGCGGCGTTTTTCGCCTGCTCCAGCGTTTCGGCCACGACCATGGCCACATGGTCGCCGACATAACGCACCTTGCCCTGCGCCAGGATGGGGTGCGGCGGCTCCTTCATCGGGTTGCCGTCGGTACTGGTGATCAGCCAGCCGCAAGGCAGGCCGTTGATTTTGTCGGCTGCAACGTCTTCACCCACAAACACGTCGAGCACGCCCGGCGCGGCCTTGGCGGCGGCGGTGTTGATGCTGTTGATCTTCGCGTGGGCGTGCGGCGAGCGCACGAACACCGCGTAGCTCTGGTTGGCCAGCGTGATGTCGTCGGTGTATTGCCCACCACCGGTGAGAAAGCGGTAGTCTTCCTTGCGGCGGACGGAGGTGCCAATGTTTGGCAGGTTGACGAAGTCGGATGCACCCATGTGTGTACTCCTGAAAATTTGGAAAGAAACGGTTGACAGCGGCTCGCAGGATGGCGGCGCCGAAAAAAAGTGGTCAGTGCGTCGGTTCAGGTCGCCATGGCGGCAGCGCCCTGCTGCACCGCCTTGACGATGTTCTGGTAGCCGGTGCAGCGGCAGATGTTGCCTTCGAGCAGCTCGCGGATTTCGCCCTCGCTGGCATTCGGGTGGTACTTGCACAGATCCACCGCACTCATGACCATGCCGGTGGTGCAGAAGCCGCACTGCAAGCCGTGGCATTCCTTGAAGGCCGCCTGCATGGGGTGCATGGTGCCATCCGCGGCGGCCAGGCCTTCGATGGTGGTGATATCCGCGCCCTCGGCCTGGGCGGCCAGGATATTGCAGGACTTCACGGCTCGGCCGTTCATGATGACGGTGCAGGCGCCGCATTGGGCGGTGTCGCAACCCACGTGGGTGCCGGTCATCTTCAGCTGCTCACGCAGCACCTGCACAAGAAAGGTGTTGGGCGGCGTCTCCACGCTTTTGGCTTTTCCGTTAACTTTGAATTGAACTTGCATGGGCTTGTCTCCAGTGGGCTGTTTTTTGACGACGGGTTTGGCTACGGATATAACAAGGGTCATTGTTGAATTGGCGACCCCGTGGGGACCTAGGTAAAACCCTAGGAGATTGCCAAACCCCGGTTAAATTCTCAAAATGGAACAGTTGGTAACCGGCTGCCAGCGCAGCTGCGCCGGGTCTGGTACGCTGCAGCCACAGCGGGCATCCTCCCGCAGACAGCCGCCTTTCACGGGCATTGACCACCCATGCTGACCGTCCTTCCGACCTCCTCCGAACAGCGCCTGCAGCAGATCGCGCAAGCGCGCCAGGCCGTGCTGCGGGACGGCCAGAGCCTGCCCGGCCTGCTGGCCGAATCGTGGATAGAACGCTCCTGGCAGCGCTGCCTGGCCAGCGGCAAAAGGCCCGAGCAGGAGGTCAGTTTCGACGTCCTGTCGCCACAGGCGCTGCGCCGCACCGAGGAAGCCAACCACGTGCTGGTGCAGGCGGCACGCCCGGTGCTCGAAAAGCTGGGCGCGGCGATTGCCAGCACGCGCTACTTCGCCATCCTGACCAACGCGCAGGGCGTGGTGGTCGACGTCAATGGCGCCATCGACCGGCGCGACCGGCGCGCCGACCTGATCACGCGCATCGGCGTGGACCTGTCCGAACAAAGCGTGGGCACCACCGCCATCGGTGCGGCGCTGACCGAGCTGCAACCGGTCTGGCTGCACCGCGGCGAGCATTTTTTCAACGCCAACTCGGCCTACAGCTGCGCCGGCGCGCCGCTGTTTGGACCGGACGGCCGCTGCGCCGGCATGCTGGACCTGACCGGTGTGGACGCGGTCGAGCGACCTGAGCTCAAACACCTGGTGGTGCAGTCGGCGCGCAGCATCGAAAACGCCCTGATCCAGAGCCGGCCGCACGATCTGCTGATCCGGCTGAACTGGTCCAGCCACAGCCTGGGAGAAGACAGCGACGGGCTGGTCAGCCTGGACCCGGACGGCTGGGT
>JBKJRD010000001.1:0-11395 GCA_046594885.1 Methylotenera sp.
CCACATACACCAAAATTAAAGCTAATATGGTACGCACCCAATGTTCTGCTACCTTTGCGCTTAAGTGGCTACCAATCCATATGCCTGGAATTGAACCAATCAACAAAGTGCCCAGCAAACTGTAATCTACAGTGCCCAAGCTGGCATGACCCAAGCCAGCAACCAGTGTTAACGGCACAGCGTGTGCAACATCTGTCCCCACAATTTTGGTAATAGGTACTTTTGGATACAAAATAAGCAATGCAGTTACGCCTAAAGCGCCCGCGCCTACAGAAGTTAACGTCACTAAAAAGCCCAAAATTAAGCCTAAGATAACGGTTAAAGTAGGCGTATATTGCGGGTTAATCCAGTGTCCAGTTTTAGACAGTTTGGCTAATTGATTTCTAAATAAAACAGATACTGAGGTGAGTAATAAAGCGATGCCTAGCCAAAACTTAATACTATTTACCGCGATATCTGAAGCGATATTTAACTCTCTTAAATAGAGCACGGTAATAATGGATGCCGGAATGCTGCCATAGGCGAGTAAGCGAACAATTTTCCAATCAATATTACCGAGTTTACGGTGCGCAAAAATACCCACACTTTTTGTGATAGATGCGTAGAGTAAATCGGTACCAACAGCGACAGCTGCTTTGACGTTAAAAAAGATAAGCAATATGGGCGTCATGAGTGAACCGCCACCTACACCAGTGAGTCCGACCAGTAAACCTACTGCAAAACCTGCAGCAATATAAAAGATAAAATCCATGTGTTGTTATACCCGAATGGTAGTAAAGCCGCGTAATATAACAGTAATTGATATAATCACTTAATAACATTTTATTATTTTAGTATATGATTTACTTATAAGATAAAGGCTGGATTACAAAGGTGCATAAATGAAGCTTCACCAATTGAAATATATCCACGAAGTTGCGCGACAAGGCTTGAATATTTCTGCTGCAGCTGAGGCGCTACATACATCACAGCCTGGTGTAAGCAAGCAGATTCAAATGTTGGAAGATGAATTAAAGTTGCAAATTTTTCAACGCAATGGCAAACGATTAACCGGCATTACTGAGCCAGGTCGGCATATTGTTAAGCTCGCCGCAACGGTGATGCTGGAAATGCAAAATATTAAACGTGTGGGTGACGAGTTTAGTAAAGTTGAAACTGGAACGCTCACCATTGCAACCACACACACGCAAGCCCGCTATAAATTACCGACTGCGGTTAAACAATTTATTAGTGCATATCCACATGTTAAGTTAAATATTCACCAGGGCGACCCTGCGCAGGTTACCGCGCAAGTAGCCAGTGGCGAAGCAGATATTGGTATTGCAACAGAAAAAATTAGCCTAGACGATCGGCTAGTTTGCTTGCCGTGTTATGAGTGGAATCGTTGCGTAGTCGTCCCCAAAGGACATCGTTTAATTGACGCAGTGCCGCTTACCTTATCTAAAATCGCCAGCTTCCCATTAATTACCTATGATTATGCATTTACAGGTAGCACTGTTGTTTCAAAAGTGTTCCATGATGCCGGCGTAATGCCCAATGTGGTATTAAGTGCGATTGATGCGGACGTCATTAAAACTTACGTGAGTTTAGGTTTGGGCGTTGGTTTGATAGCCAACATGGCGTATGATGAAGAAAGAGATAAAGACTTGGTGCGATTAGACTGCAGCCATTTATTTCCAGCCAGCACAACCTATTTAGGCGTGCGCAAAGATGCCTTTTTGCGTAATTATATTTATGGATTTATTGAGTTACTCGCACCAGAGTTTGGCCGTCGCGCCGTGGATGAAGCACTCAAAGCTACCCATAATTAAGCCTATAAACTGTTATAAAATTGCAGATAAAAACAGGTTAAGTGATTTAACGCCGTGTAAATTGGAGTGAAAATGTGGTTTAAACAACTGTTTAATTTAATGATTTTAATCACGTTAAGTGCTTGCGCCAGCACAAATGTAGCGCCCATCAATGTTGCAGCCACCGCTTCTCTCAAAACAATGCCAAATGGTTTGCCGCCAATTGATCTCACTAGCGCAGTTTACGAGCTTGCAGTTAAAGATGGTGTCAGTTATCAAGATGTTGTTGATAGTTTAAAATCTGTTTCTGAAGGCATGAACTTCGTTAATCCAGCCAATTTTCCTATTGGCGAGCATATGAAGTTAAGAGGCGTAGACCCGCAGGGCGTAAAAGAAGTATACAGCTATTGTAATTTAAGCCTTGGTACTGAGATTATGCTGGATCATCCTGAATTTTTAGTATTTGCACCTTGCAGAATCGCCCTTTACGAGAAACCAGATAGCCAAAAAAAATTACGTTTATATTTGGCCTTAGATCGCCCTACATTTGATTTAAAAAGCATAAAAAATGCCACACCACGCGCACAGAAATCTGCGCAAGAATTAGAAGATGCATTAATCATGTTGATGGATAAAGCCAGTCGCGGCGATATCTAATCGTAAAGTATTCATCTATTTAATCGAGACTGTTGTGGTGACAAGATTAAAACAAAAATGGTTTAATAAAACTTGGTTTTTACAACAATTAAAGCTTAATATTGTTGCGTTAATCAGTCTGATGACAGCGATTGTAGGCATTACTTACAATACTTGGCGCGATCAGCAAAACGAAATAAATGACAATATGCGCAGAGCAGCTTTTGAGGTATTAACGGATTTGGGTGAGCTGCAAACCATTGTTAATTTTGCACATTTTCAAAAAGATTTGAAACGTGGCCACCCGATCGAAGGCTGGAAACATGTGGTGATGGTGCGTGATTTAAGCCATTTATTGACGCCAGATGCTTCAAAAGCAGCCAATGATTTGTACCTTAATTGGCAGAAAAATTGGGAAAATCTGGGCAATGATAATCAAACAGAAATGTTAATTAGTAATCAAATCACCAAAACCAGAACAGCGGTTTTGACCACAATTGATAGTCTTAAATAATAGACTTAATAATCGGAAACACCTCAGTATGAATCCAATCCGCATCGCTAAATCTGACATTTTTTTGCATATATTACCTAAAATGGCTAATCGCCATGGCTTAATTGCCGGCGCTACTGGCACAGGCAAAACGGTGACCTTGCAAACCTTGGCAGAAGGGTTTTCAGCTATCGGCGTTCCCGTTTTTATGGCCGACGTAAAAGGCGATTTAGCTGGTATGAGTCAAGCAGGTGGTGGCAATGCGCGTGTAGATGCGCGTGTAGCGCAATTAGGCATGGATGATTTTAAGCCACAAGCTTCACCAGTGACTTTGTGGGATGTGTTTGGTGAAAGTGGTCATCCAGTGCGCACCACCGTTGCTGAAATGGGCCCATTATTATTGGCGCGCTTGCTGAATTTAAATGATGTGCAAGCGGGTGTTATTAATGCGATTTTTAAAATTGCTGATGATAAAGGTTGGTTACTGCTGGATTTAAAAGACTTGCGTGCCATGTCGCAACATGCGGCTGAAAACGCGGCAGCGTATCAAACCAGTTACGGTAATATTTCTGCCGCCAGTGTTGGCGCGCTTCAACGCTCATTATTACAATTAGAAACAGAAGGTGGCGATTTATTATTTGGCGAGCCTGCACTTAATTTAGAAGATTTAATGCAAACAGACGCAAATGGCCGTGGCATGATTAATATTTTGGCCTCAGATAAATTGTATAATTCACCGCGCGTTTATGCCACCTTACTGCTGTGGTTATTGTCTGAATTATTTGAAAAGCTGCCAGAAGCAGGTGACTTAGAAAAGCCAAAATTGGTATTTTTCTTTGATGAAGCGCATTTGCTTTTTACCGATGCGCCAGCTGCTTTATTGCAAAAAATTGAGCAAGTTGTCCGATTAATCCGCTCAAAAGGGGTGGGCGTGTATTTTGTCAGTCAAAATCCGCTCGATATTCCTGATATTGTGCTGGGGCAATTGGGCAACCGCGTGCAACATGCCCTGCGTGCGTTTACACCGCGCGATCAAAAAGCCGTCAAATCTGCGGCCGAAACCTTTAGAAGCAATCCAAAAGTAGATGTGGCAACAGCGATTACTGAATTAGGTGTTGGCGAAGCGCTGGTGTCTTTTTTAGATGAAAAAGGTATTCCAAGCCCTGTTGAGCGTGCCTTGGTTTGCCCGCCACAAAGCCGAATCGGCGCGATAACTGATGCTGAAAGAGCTGCTGTGATTACACGCTCTAACATTAAAGATTTTTACGAAAAAAAACTAGACCGCGAATCGGCTTACGAAATTTTAAAAGCGCGTGCTGCTCAATCGGCCGAAGCAAAACCAACTGAAACGAGTGAACAAGAGAGCGGTTTCGATTGGGGTAGTGTGCTGGGTGGAAAAACCGCCAAAGGCAGCGGCAGACGCTCTGACAGCATTTTAGAAAGCGCTGCAAAATCCACTGCGCGCGCAATTGGTTCGCAGTTAGGACGCAGCATTATTCGCGGCGTATTAGGTTCCATATTGGGCGGTCGTAAATAGCCTATGTTATCGGATATCGACATCGCGCAAGCAGCGACGCTTAAGCCGATTACCGATATTGCACAAACCTTGCAAATTGCCCTAGATGATTTAATTCCTTACGGGCATAGTATTGCAAAACTCAATAGAAACTGCATTGCCAAACTGCAAACTAAGCCAAATGGCAAATTAATATTAGTTACTGCCATTAGCCCCACGCCAGCAGGTGAGGGCAAAACAACCACAACGATAGGTTTGGCTGACGCACTTAACCTGATTTTTAATCAAGAAAAAACGCACAAGCGGGCTATAGTATGTATTCGCGAGCCATCACTTGGGCCTGTATTCGGATTAAAAGGTGGTGCAACAGGCGGTGGTTACGCACAGGTAGTGCCTATGGAAAATATTAACCTGCATTTTACGGGAGATTTTCATGCCATTACTGCCGCCAATAATTTGCTGGCGGCGTTAATCGATAACCATATACATCAGGGAAACACGCTACAGATTAATGCGGTAAGTTGGCGCCGCTGCCTAGATATGAACGACCGCGCGTTGCGCGATGTCACCATTAATCAAACGCATGCCCATACAGGTTTTGATATTACGGTCGCCAGTGAAGTGATGGCCATTTTCTGTTTGGCTGAAAATCTGAATGATTTAAAACAGCGGCTTGGCAGCATTCAAGTTGCGGTTAGCAAAACTGGCGGTGCTATTTTTGCCAGTGATTTACAAGCGCATGGTGCGATGACTGCACTGCTAAAAGATGCTTTTCAGCCTAATTTAGTACAAACGCTTGAGCACACGCCTGCTTTGATTCACGGCGGCCCTTTTGCCAATATCGCGCATGGCTGTAATTCGGTGGTGGCAACAAAAGCTGCGTTAAAATTAGCCGATTATGTGGTGACTGAGGCAGGTTTTGGTGCCGATTTAGGTGCTGAGAAATTTATGGATATTAAATGCAGGCAAACAGGCTTGCAGCCAGATGTGATAGTGATTGTGGCAACAGTGCGTGCTTTAAAATACCATGGTGGTAGCGACTTAACCAGTTTAAATAGTGAAAATATTACGCATTTAAATAAAGGTATCGCCAATTTAAACCGCCATATTCATAATTGCCAAACCCATTTTGGCTTGCAGGTAATTGTTGCTATTAATCATTTTTTGCAAGATACAGCAGCTGAAATCAGTGCTTTAACCTTAGCAGTTGAGCAATTGGGCTGCAAAGCCTTGGTTTGCAAACATTGGGCAGAAGGCGGCGCAGGTGCAACCGACTTAGCCCATGCCGTTGTCAACACAATTGCCGAAGGTAAAACGCATTTTAAATTACTGTATGCAGATGAATTGTCTTTAAAACAAAAACTAGAAACCATTGCACAGAAAATATATGGTGCAAAAGATGTATTACTGAGCGAAATCGCAGCACAAAAATTAGCACATTTAGAACATGAACATAGCCATTTGCCGATTTGTATCGCTAAAACACAATACTCATTTTCGTCTAATCCGCTTTTGCGCGGTGCGCCAATTGGACATAGCCTACAAGTGGAAGATTTGCATTTGTCGCGCGGCGCAGGTTTTATTGTGGCAATTTGTGGACAGATCATGAAAATGCCTGGCTTGCCAAAAGTGCCGGCCAGCGAACGCATTGATGTGACTGCAGCTGGTCATATTATTGGACTTTCTTGAATAAATCAGCTTTTGTTATATGTTAACGATTGAAAAGTCAGGTTCAGCAGAACAAGCCATTAATAAGTCGCGTTTTTACGCCAATGCTGGGCACTGTGAAACAGAACGTGAAGTGAGTATTTTTTTAAGGCAATTAGCAACTCAGCATCAAAACGCGCATCATTTGGCCTATGCATTTAGAATCAACACGGCTGACGGCATTATTCCAAGGTATTTTGATGCGGGTGAGCCGAGTGGTACTGCGGGTAGGCCAATGATACAAATGTTGGAAGCGCGCGATTTAATTCATGTTGCTATTGGCGTGATACGTTATTATGGTGGGGTTAATCTAGGCACTGGCGGGCTGGTGCGCGCTTATGGCGGTACGGCAAAAATGGCTTTAGATGCAGCAACAATTATCCCTTTTGTAGAAAAGCGCCTATGCACAGTTAATGTTCAATATAATCAAATGGATGCCTTAATGAGATTGGTTACGCAGCTTAAAGGTAAGGTTCTAGATAAACAATTTGAGCAAACTATTCAGGTTAAGGTGAGTTTGCCAGCAAGTGAAGCCGATGCATTTATGCATCAATTTACCTAAATGATTCAACGAAATATCATCTTACATGCACAATAACGCTTTTATAAACTGTTCAAAATTTGATATTGCCGCATGGATATTGATGGCCATCGCATTGGTGCTGGTTCTCATTTTCCAACTATTGCCGGCTTTATTGGGTGGATTACTCGTCTACGAATTAATCCGTATCTTAACGCCATTTATTGAGCGAAAATTACCCGGCACACGTGCAAAATTAATTGCTATTGCACTGTTAAGTTTTATCATTGTCAGCTTGTTAACGCTGGTAGGTGCTAGCTTAATTGCGTTCTTACGCTCTGAATCTGGCAGCTTGACTGTGTTGCTGGCAAAAATGGCGCAAATTATTGAAGATTCGCGCAAAATATTGCCAGCGTGGATATTGGAGCGCTTACCTTCGGACGCGCTTGCCTTTAAACAAGAAGCCAGCATTTGGTTGCGCACACATGCAAAAGATTTACAGGTTGTAGGCAAAGAAGCAGGGCGCATCACGGCACATATTATTATCGGCATGATTATTGGCGGCATGATAGGTTTGCGTGACGCAGCCAATGATGATGAATACAAACCGTTTGCGCGCGCACTGGTGCAACGCGTGTGGCTATTTGGTCATGCGTTCGGGCGTATTGTGTTTGCACAGGTGCGCATCGCTTCTATAAACGCTTTTTTTACCGGCATTTATTTAGCCGTCATCTTGCCTTTATTTGGCGTCGAATTACCATTGGTTAAAACCATGATCGCCATCACATTTGTAGTTGGTTTGATTCCTGTGCTGGGTAATTTAATTTCGAATACCATCATAGTGGTGGTCAGTTTAAGCCAATCATTAGGCGTAGCGATCGGTTCTTTGCTGTACCTAATCGTTATTCATAAACTAGAATACTTTTTAAACGCCCGTATTGTAGGTGGACAGATTCGCGCCAATGCTTGGGAGTTATTGATAACCATGTTGTTAATGGAAGCGATTTTTGGCGTAGCTGGTATCGTTGCCGCACCGATTTATTATGCCTATATTAAAAGTGAACTACGTGCGTATGATTTGGTATAAACCTCACTGCATATTTGGCTGATTGCATATGGCCAAATATGCCAATTTAACAGATTGATTTAGCAAGATTATTTCCATCCGCCGCCTAAGGCTCTATACAAGCCAACCATAGCGCTCACTTGTTTCTGCTTTGTCTCAATTAGCTCAGTTTTTGCCTCTAATGCCTCACGTTGCGTGAGCAATACCTCCAAATAATCTGCTCTGGCTGATTTAAACAGCTGGTTTGCCACTTCTACTGAATCAATCAATGCCTGAACTTGCACAGTTTTCAATTGATAGTTTTTTTCTAGATTATCCACATTCGATACTTGATTAGAAACTTCACTATAGGCGCTGATAATCGTTTGCTCATAATCGTAAGCAGCTTGAATTTGGGTAGCGTTGGCGTTTTTATAAACGGCGGTTATGGCGTTACGATTAACCAGCGGCGCCATGATATCTCCAGCCAGCGAATACATCAGTGATTCGGGCGTACTTAACAAATATTTAGGATTGAATGCCTGAAAACCTAAGCCTGCGCGAATGGTAAATGAGGGATAAAAGTTAGCTTTTGCAACTGCTATGTTTAAGTCAGCAGCTGCCAGCTCTAACTCTGCTTTCCTGATATCAGGCCTGTTTTGCAATAGTTGTGATGGAATGCCTGCTTGCATCATTTTGAGTTTCATCGCCATAAATTCTGCAGATGATCGCTGAATTGGCTGTGGAACTCGGCCCAGTAAAAAGTTAACACGATTTTCCACTTCAATAATTTTCTGTTTAATCACATATTGCTGACTCTCATTTTTTTTCACTTCAGCTTCAAAACGCTTTACGGCTAAAGAAGTCGCTCTGCCATATTTTTGAAGTTGACTGGTCACTTCCAGCGCATTCTGTTGTATCTGAATATTTTGTTGCAGATTCAATGCATGATTATCTAACGCAATCAGCTCATAATAAGCATTAGCAATTTCTGCAACTAAATTGGTAATTAAAAAGTTTTTACCTTCTATAGAGGCTAGGTATTCTATTGTGGCGACCTTTGTGGCATTCCTGAGTTTTTTCCATATATCCAACTCCCAACTTGAATACAGCCCAAATTGGAAATTAGTTAAAGGATCAGGAAATGCTTTACCTTCCTTAATATCCAGATTTTCTTCCACTGCACCGTTACGCGTGAATCGTCCGACTTTATCAACATCAATACCTGCACCAAAATTAACAAATGGCAGATACTCACCTTTGCGGGCTTGAATCTCATTTTTGGCAATATTGATGCGCTGCGCCAAGATATTGATTTCTTTGTTATTCACAACTGCAGTATCAATCAGGCCAGATAAATATTGATCTTCAAAAAAAGTCTTCCAGTTAATGTCAGCTGTGTTGGCCTTATTCTCAGCTGCTTTTTGTTTATCCACTAAGCCTTGGTCTGCAGCGTGATGTGTGCTTTCTGCATAACTTGCAGGCAAATGCGTATCGGCTTTTTTAGTCATCAAGAAAGGGATAGAGCAGGCTTGCAGCATCAACAATGCGCCCACCGTCCCCGCTTTAACGAGGCCATATCGAATAGTGTTATATTTAATCATCGTTATCATCTTTATCTAAACTTTTGTTGTAGTGATATAGCTCTGTTAATGGTTCATGGTCTTCGTTTGCAATCAACGATTTTCCTTCTTCCATTTTGGCAAAAATATAGTACAAACCAGGGATAAGAATCACGCCGAAAACAGTGCCGAATAGCATGCCGCCTAAAGCTGACGTACCAATTGTACGGTTACCGACTGCACCCGCACCAGTTGCAACCACCAATGGAATCAAGCCTGCAATAAATGCAAATGAAGTCATTAAAATGGGACGGAAGCGCGCTTTAGCGCCTTCTACAGCGGCCTGTGCAACAGACATGCCTTGTTCATGCTTTTGTACTGCAAATTCCACAATCAATACGGCATTCTTACCCAGCAGCCCGACCAACATCACCAAGCCCAGCTGGGCATAAATATCGTTGGCAAGCCCTAAGGTTTTTAGTAATAAGAAGGTGCCAAATACGCCAGCTGGCAATGAAAGAATCACCGCTAGTGGCAGTAGAAAGCTTTCATATTGAGCAGCCAACACCATGTAAACAAACACCAGTACCACTGCAAAAATAATCACTGCTTCGTTACCGCGTTTAGCTTCATCAAACGACAAGCCCTCCCAGCCAATGTCGTAGCCGCGCGGCAAAGTTTTGGCGGCGACTTCTTGCACAGCTTTAATAGCGTCGTCCGTTGTGTAACCTCTGGCTGCAGCGGCACGAATGGTGGCTGAGTTATATAAGTTGTAACGTGTAATCTCATTTGGACCTTGTTTCTTCTTCATCTTCATAAAAGAAGAGTAAGGCACCATTTCGCCATCATCATTTTTAACAAAGTAATTTAAGACATCCGTTGGATATCGGCGAAATTCAGGGCTTGATTGCACATACACTTTAAAAAAGTTATTAAAGCGGATAAAACCTTGTTCATAAGTACTTCCAATCAAGATATTCAGGTTATCCATGGCTTTACCAATAGACACACCTTTTTGCATGGCTGCTTTATTGTCAATTTCCAACTCATATTGTGGGTAATTGGCTGCATAAAAAGTAAATAAGCCATTTAACTCTTTTCGTTTGCCCAAAGCTGCCATAAATTCCTGATTGATCCTGTCAAATTCATGATAATCTGTGCCATTGGTTTTATCTAACAAACGTAGTGCCAAGCCAGAAGCAGCACCATAACCAGGGACAGCGGGCGGTTCAAAAAACTCAACAATCGCGCCAAAGTCTTTGGTTTTTTCTTCTAATTCTTCAATAATTTCATGTACAGATTTGTCTCGTTTAGACCAATCTTTTAAGTTGATTAAACAAGTACCTGCATTGGAACCGCGGCCTTCAGTCAGAATCTCATAGCCTGCCAATGAAGAAACCGATGCGATACCTTCAATTTTCTGTGCTTCTTTTTGCAATTCACGTGCGACTTTGTTAGTCGCTTCTAGTGTGCTACCAGGTGGTGTTTGAATAATGGCATAAATCTGTCCTTGATCTTCACCTGGAATAAAGCCAGCTGGCAGGGTTTCATTAATAAAATACGTTCCAGCGGCAAATCCAATTAATACCACAATAGTCACGGTACGCAATGTCACAATTTTGTTTAGTAGATTGGTGTATCTACCCGTTAGTCGCTCAAACCAATGGTTAAAAATATCGATGAAATAACTAATCGGCGTTTTGCGTTTAGGCTGCCCATGGTTGTTTTTTAATAACATGGCACAAAGAACAGGTGTCAGTGAAAGTGCCACCACACCAGAAATGACAATAGATGCCGCCATGGTAATTGAGAATTGACGATAGAAAACGCCCACAGGCCCTGTCATAAACGCCACAGGAATAAATACCGCAGTCATCACTAACGTAATCGCAACAATGGCACCACCAATTTCGCCTAGCACTTGCTGCGTGGCTTTGTAGGGCGTGAGATGTGCGTTTTCTTCCATTTTGGCATGCACGGCTTCTACCACCACAATCGCGTTATCCACCACAATCCCAATTGCCAGCACCAGCGCAAATAGCGTAATCAAATTAATAGTGATACCAAACACCTGCATAAAGGCAAAAGTACCGATAAGTGATACGGGCACAGCCAAAATGGGAATC
>JBKJRD010000049.1:0-7691 GCA_046594885.1 Methylotenera sp.
TTCAGCGGAACCCAAATAAACTCGGGCATCACGCCCCATGCGGTTATCAAAGTTGCGGGTAGAAGTTGAAAACACCGTGGCTTTATCGGCCACACGCGCCTGGTTGCCCATGCACAAGCTGCAGCCAGGAATTTCAGTACGCGCACCTGCAATACCAAATACAGAATACACACCTTCATCACGCAATTGCGCTTCATCCATACGCGTCGGCGGCGCAATCCACAAGCGCGTTGGAATGTTACCTGTGCCTTCCAGCACTTTTGCCGCGGCGCGATAATGCCCGATATTGGTCATGCAACTACCGATAAACACTTCATCAATTTTATCACCCACCACCGCCGACATGGGTTTAATATCATCCGGGTCATTCGGGCATGCCACTAACGGCTCGGTAATCGTGGCTAAATCAATCTCAATAATATGTGCGTATTCTGCGTCTGCATCTGGCTGTAATAGCTCAGGTTTTGCCAGCCACGCTTGCATATTTTCAATGCGGCGTTGCAGCGTGCGTGCATCTTCATAACCGTTTTCAATCATATTTTGCATTAACACAATATTAGAGGTCAAAAATTCAATCACTGGCGCTTTATCCAGCAAAACCGTACAGCCGTTAGCAGAGCGCTCAGCCGAGGCATCGGCAAACTCAAATGCCTGCTCGACTTTTAGATCAGGCAAACCTTCAATCTCTAAAATGCGGCCATTAAATACGTTAAGTTTATTGGTTTTTCCAACCGTCAAAGTACCTTCTTGAATCGCCGCATAAGGAATCGCATTGACCAAATCGCGCAAGGTAATACCAGCTTGCATTGTGCCTTTAAAGCGCACCAATACTGATTCAGGCATATCTAATGGCATGGCGCCTGTGGCAGCAGCAAACGCCACCAAACCCGAACCAGCAGGGAATGAAATGCCAATCGGAAAGCGGGTATGTGAATCGCCGCCAGTGCCAACAGTATCAGGCAAAATCAAACGGTTTAACCAGGAGTGAATAATGCCATCGCCTGGACGCAAGGTCACTCCACCGCGGCTTGACATAAATTCAGGCAATTCATGCTGTAATTTGATATCTACCGGCTTGGGGTAAGCAGCGGTATGGCAAAAACTTTGCATGACTAAATCGCTACTAAAGCCCAAACATGCGAGCTCTTTCAGCTCATCGCGCGTCATGCCGCCAGTGGTATCTTGCGAGCCCACAGTGGTGGCTTTTGGTTCGCAATAAGTATTCGGACGCACGCCAACCCCTTCTGGTAAGCCACAAGCACGGCCCACCATTTTTTGTGCCAGTGTATAGCCTTTGTTTGAAACCGCTGACGGCGTTGCTTTAATGAAAATATCGGTTTCAGGTAGGTTTAAAGCCTTACGCGCGTTTTGCGTTAAACCGCGCCCAATAATCAATGGGATACGGCCACCAGCGCGCACTTCATCCGGCAGCGTCACAGGGTTTAGCTTGAAGCGAGAAATGACTTCGCCCAAGGTGTTAAGTATTTTACCTTCATACGGCAAAATGGTGATTTCATCGCCCATTTGCATGTTGGACACATCACATTGAATCGGTAATGCGCCAGAATCTTCCGCCGTGTTAAAGAAAATGGGGGCGATTTTTGCACCCAGAATCACACTGCCTGTGCGTTTATTGGGAATGTTCGGTATATCGCTGCCCATAAACCATTGCACTGAGTTAATGGCTGATTTTCGCGATGAACCTGTGCCCACCACATCGCCCACATACGCCAGTGGCAAGCCTTTTTGCTTTAAGCTTTCAATTTTAGCTAAACCGTCTGGCATTTTGTTGATTAACATGGCTTTGGCGTGCAGCGGAATATCAGGGCGGCTCCAAGCATCTTGCGCAGGGCTTAAATCATCGGTATTAGTTTCGCCTTCTACTTTAAACACCAGCATTTTTAACTCTTTGGCTAGCACGGGTTTGCTGGTAAACCACTCTGCGTTTGCCCAACTTTGCATGAGTTTTTGCGCGTGAATATTGCCGTTTTTCATCAATACATCGACATCATGAAATGCATCAAACATTAAAATGGTTTTGCTTAAAGCCGTGACTGCATGCATCGCCATTGGCGTACTGAGCAGCTCAACTAACGCTATCACGTTATAACCACCCAGCATGGTGCCCAATAGTTGTACCGATTTTTCGGGTGATATAAGCGGAGAAACTGCAACACCTTTTGCGATATCCGCCAGAAAAGCGGCTTTCACATAAGCGGCTTGGTCAACACCTGCTGGCGTTTGATTTTCGAGTAAATCCAACAATAAAGCTTCGTCCGATTGAGCTGGACTTTTAAGCGACGTAACCAGCGCAGCCACTTGATCTGCTGATAATGGTTGTGGTGGAAGTTCAAGTGCAGCGCGCTCTTGCACGTGCGTTTGATAAGCTTTTAACATGATGATTTTCGGGCTCGTTAATAATGAATGTATTATAAACTAGCCCCAATTGAGAGTCTTTTCACACTTGTAACATTTTGCTGAAAAAAGTCTAAAATTTAAACTAGTTGGTTTTATCTGTGTATAGCTCTTTAGCAAAGGGTGTGCTGCAACTTTTTCCGCTGGCAGACGCTTCCCACTTGTCCAATAAATCTTTTTGATAATCTTGACCATGCATCGCAACCAGATGCGCGCGCACCTCAAATACATCGGCGAAGCCATTTTTATCGGTGTCCATTTTGGCAATATTATCTTCTACCGAAGGCCCAATATATTGACCATTTTTATTGGTTAAGTATTCCAGCACACTGCTATTTTCTGTGCTTAAAGCAAGCTCTACTGCATAGGCAGAGCATGCTAAAAACCACAAGCCAGTTACGAAGATTAATGGCAACAACCTAAATTTATCATTGCGAATCATTTTATTGCGCCTTTTATATATTGCTGTAATTATGACTGATTTTAATATAAAAAGTGCATGGCTATCTGTAACTTAAGGCACAGAGTGAATTGCAATTAGTTGCCGATTTGCAATTTTTTGTTGCCAAAGCGCCGGGCCAGTTTTGTGTACCGATTCGCCCAACGCGCTAACTGCAACTGTTACCGGCATATCCACCACATCAAATTCATAAATCGCTTCCATGCCCAAATCCGCAAAAGCGACCACACGCGACTTTTTAATCGCCTTGCTCACTAAAAAAGCTGCGCCACCGACCGCCATTAAATACACAGACTTATACTTTTTAATTACAGCCAGCGCTTCATCACCGCGCTCTGCCTTACCAATAGACCCTAATAAGTTAAGCTGCCCCAACATCATTTCCGTGTAATCATCCATTCTTGTCGCAGTCGTCGGGCCTGCAGGGCCTACTGCTTCATAGCGCACCGCATCTACGGGGCCGACGTAATAAATAAAGCGATTGGTCAAATCAACTGGCAATTTTTCGCCTTTTGCCAACATATTAGCAATACGTTTATGTGCGGCATCGCGTCCAGTAAGGATTTTTCCTGTGAGCAATAGCGTTTCACCTGCTTGCCATGTCGTGGTTTCAACTTTAGTCACAGTATCTAGGTTTACTCGTTTAGCTTGTGCACTTGGCGCCCAATGTACATCGGGATAACTGGATAAATCGGGTGGCGTAAGTTCCGCCACACCTGAGCCATCCAGCACAAAATGGATATGCCGAGTCGCTGCACAATTCGGAATTATCGCCACTGGCAAACTGGCGGAATGCGTTGGGTAATCTAGAATCTTCACATCCAGCACAGTTGCCAACCCACCTAAACCTTGTGCACCAATACCTAAATTATTCACTTTTTCAAAAATCTCTAAACGTAGCGCTTCAATTCGATTGCTAGCACCTTTTGCTTTCAGCACATGCATATCAATCGGTGCCATCAGCGACTCTTTGGCTAGCAACACCGCTTTTTCTGCACTGCCGCCAATACCAATGCCCAACATGCCTGGGGGACACCAGCCCGCACCCATTTGCGGCACCACTTCCAATATCCAATCCACTATAGAATCATTAGGATTCAACATCGCCAGCTTGGCTTTATTTTCTGAACCACCGCCTTTTGCTGCAATATTCACTTCAACTTTATCGCCTGCCACCAACGAAACATGCACTACTGCTGGCGTGTTATCCTTAGTATTGGTGCGCTTGCCAGCGGGGTCTGTTACGATGGATGCGCGCAATTTATTTTCTGGCAATAAATAAGCGCGGCGCACCCCTTCATTGACCATTTGCTGTATATCTAATTGCGTATTTCCCGCGGCAACTTCCCACTGCACGTTCATGCCGACTTTAATAAAAGCAACCACAATGCCAGTATCCTGACAAATAGGTCGCTTACCTTCAGCACACATTCTGGAGTTAGTGAGAATCTGCGCAATCGCATCTTTAGCAGCGACTGACTCTTCTAATTGATAAGCCTCACCTAACGCCTGAATATAATCAGTCGGATGGTAATAAGAAATATACTGTAAAGCATCTGCAATGCTTTGTATAAAATCGGCTTGATTAATAGTGGTCATTTTAATTATCGAGTAGATTTCGCTACTGCAATTTTTGGGCTAATGTCTTTACGCAAGATTTTACCATTTTTGGTGCGTGGGAAATCCTTAGCCAGATATACGGTTTTAGGGGTTTTGTAAGCAGCCAAATGGTGTTTGCCAAAAACCAATAAATCGTCAGGGCTGGTATGCGCTTCTGGTTTTAAAATCACATAAAGCACCACCAATAATTTATCTTTTTCAATTTCCTCACCCACGGCAGCGCAGTCGGCGACATCGGGGTGGCCTTTATAAACGCGCTCTATCTCATAAGGCGATACGCGATAACCAAAACTTTTGATAATGTCATCTTTACGGCCTAAAAACCATATATAGCCATCTGCATCGTACTTTGCATAATCTCCAGTGAAAAAGTAGCCATCGTGTTTATATTTATCTGTTTCTTCGGCCAAGTTCCAATAACGCAAAAATACGCCAGGGTCATTTAATGGCGCGCATATCATGCCTTCTTCCCCTGTTGACACTTCTGCCAAAGTTTCAGGATTCAACAATTTCACGTTATGCCCAGGTTGCGGAAAACCAGCAGAACCTGGACGAATGGGCCGAAATTTGCTTTGGCTTAAGTAGTATGAAAACTCACTCATGCCAACGGCTTCGTAAATATCTAAGCCAAATCGTGCATGCCACTGGCTTAATACCTCATCTGATAGATGCTCGCCCGCGCTCATGTAATGGCGCAAGCTAGGTAAATCTTGCTGAGTTGCTTCGGTTTTTTGCAAAATTTGCCGATAAATAGTCGGCACGCCAATAAAAATAGTGGCTTGATGTTTTTGAATCAGACTTAACCACGTTAATGCATCATTTTTGCCTTCATGCACGATGACGGTTTTACCTAAATACAGCGGATCCATCAGGCCAGAGCCTAGCACGTAGGTCCAATTAAATTTACCTGAATGCATGATACGGTCATTCAAGCTATCGTCATAATTAAACCAGTATTGCGCGGCGGGCTGACGGCCAAGCAAAGCGCGATGTGCATGTAATACGCCTTTTGGATAACCTGTTGTGCCTGAGGTGTACACCAAGTAAGCGGGCTCATCTGCTTTGCTTTGATAAGCAGAATCACATTGCGAAATAGCATTTAAACTCGCCTGCAGATTCAGTATATTTAAGCCCGAAATAGGGGTTAAGTCAGCTATTTGAGTGAGTAAAATATGCGCCAAATTAGGCGTATTTTTCAAGTCAGCTACTAATTTTTCTGCCATTGTTTGCCAAGCCAGCGCGTCTGTTACCAGCACAGTGGCGCCTGAATCTTGCGCTAAATAGGCGATTTCTTCGGCGGTTAATAAAGTGGATGTCGGCACCGCAATCGCGCCCATTTTCATCGCGCCCAAAAATGCAATTGGGTAATCCAAACTATTCGGCAGGCGAATCAACACACGATCGCCCACATTCACATTGAGATTGCGTAATAGCTGGGCAAATTGGTCGGTTTTGTGTGCCAACTCTTTGAACGTGATTTGTGCTGTGCCAAGAGCGTCATCTTCAACAATCATGGCGATATTGTCGGCTTGTGGTGTGCCTAGATGTTTATCAGTGCACGCCACGCCAATATTAAAATGGCTGGGGATCTGCCATTGCCAATCTGGATAGGGTTCAAACGCCATCTTAAATAGCCTTAAAGAATATATTTTTAAAAAACTTAACCATTTATTTTGCCCAACAATTACAGCAATACACCGTAGGGCCAGTTTTGACGCACCACTTGCGCTGGCAGTTGTTCCAGCACATGAATTGCAAATTCTTTATCCGATGTTTTCAATGCACGCAAAGCATGCGCGCGCAACAGTGTTTGCAAAGCTTTGCCAAACATGGGCGGGTCTAACATTTCGCCCTCAAACTTAATCGCGCCACCTAGAAGAGCATCGGCATCAATCGCTGCTTTTAAAATCGCCACTTTCTGTGCGATTTCAGTAGGCGATGGCGTATAGGCGGTTTTACATAGATGAATATGGCCAGGATGAATCACCTGTTTACCAGTCAAGCCCATCGCGGCTTCTTGGCAAGCATGTTTATACACAATGCGTGATTCGTTATCGCCATGCAAATCCAGCCAGCGCCTCACATCATGCGGCTCTAAAAATTTCTCAGGCATAATATTTTGGCCAATAAGCGTTTCAACACCGCCAATCACACCTTTACCCGCAATCCGCGCTTCAAACATTAGCGTGTTCATATAAAATTGTAGTTCTTCAATCCAACCTTCAGGCGTGATATGAATACCCATGGCTTTTGAGAAATCGTGAATGCCGAAAACCACATGTTTTACCGTGTTATATTGCATTAAGTCAGGCGCAATTTTAAGCGATTTTGGGTGCTCGATAATCGGTTGAATCGTGATGTGTGGATTAACACTTAACAATAAACTAGATAAATCACGCACTTCTGCCGCGCCGTAAACTTCACCCGCTTTGGCCAACATCACCACATCGATATAGTCGCCCATATCGCGCACCAATTGCATATCCTGCTCATATTCGTCGGTGCGAAATGAGTTACAGCGAATGGCAATGGTGACGCGCTCATTCACTTTACGTAACGCGGGCAGTTCATTACGCAGCAAATCACGACTCAGTTCTTTTTGCCTACAGCCATCCTCTAAATCAAAAATGAGCGTGTGCGCAATGGTATTGTGCGCATGTTTTTTCATGCGCGCAGCCGCTTGGCTTTCATCTTCATAAATGCCCAAACTTGGCGCATATTTCACAGGCGGGTAATACAACTGAATGCCAGGCCAGTAATCGCCCAATGAGCTAAATTTTTGTATGATTTCAGCCATCACTCACCTCTAATTATCTTCATTTGGCAACTGGTTCACCGCTCTGATTTTTTGCACAACATCTAATGTATGCAAATCTTTTGGCGTGACTTGATCACTAGCGATCAATGTCCAAAAATCATGATCAGGCAGTTCAAGTAAGTCATCGAATGCTTTTAGTTGTGCCAAAGTTAACCCATCAAAATAGTGCAAAATAAAACGCATTAACACAATATCTAACTCAAGCATGCCGCGCCTGCAGCGCCATGCTAGGCGTTTCAATTCTGCATCCCAGATATTTTCAGCGTTTATCATATTGGCTCAATACTTCTAAAGTTAACCTAGTGTAATGCCAAATATTTTTTTGGCTGGTTTGTTATTACTTTGGAAATATTGAGCCAATATGATAAACACTGAAAA
>JBKJRD010000041.1:0-23338 GCA_046594885.1 Methylotenera sp.
ATTCTGTTTGTTAGCCAGTTTTTATAGTGATCTAATAATTCGTTGCAAAATTCATCGCCCGTTAAATCGCTCACAATTTGATTTAATTTCGTTTTCTCCACCTTTTCAGTTTTAATGCGCTATAGCTTAAACAACGCACGACTATGATGCAGCAATGGGCAGATTATTTAGACGAACTCTAAGCGGGTGCAAAGGTTGTACCATTTAAGCAAGCAAGATGCACTTGCATTGTATTGCCATTTGAACCTCAATCGAAACCCAAAAATTCAGAGTTTTTACGCTGATTGAATATATTTTTAACATTATATAAAACTTTGTAATGATTAAAACATCAACTTAATATCTACCATTATAAAAGGCTAAATAAAATGATTTTCGCAAAACAAATAATCATTATGACGATTTTATTGTTATCTAATAATCTGGCACTGGCTGCTAACATCGACTTTAACGCGCTTAATAATTCTCTTGAAGATTGTGACTGCATAAATCAGAATGAATCAAGCCCGCAGTGCGAACCTGTTAAAAGTGAACACGCGTCTAAAAATAATGGCGTTAATGATGCCAAACCCTGCAAAAATGTAAAAACTGAAAAAACTTATGTAGAGCCTAAATTTTCAACAGCTAGGCCACGCGGGCAATAATTACACGTATAAAATTTGGCTGTTAACTTGATTCACATTTTGTAATGTTCCTACTAAGTGGGCACAACTTTTGTAGTAATTGTGGCATATCATTTCATGTAAATTTCCTAATGTATTTCAACAAAAGTGAATTGCGCAATAATAAGCTTTGATTGTAATGGAAGTGCTAAACGAACAGAAAATCGACGTTTCGAATAACTATGATTTATCTTTAGTATGAATAATTTTTTTCTTAGTAATACGATTCCATCCAGGCAGATTATTTAAGCTCAGCATCCCAACAATTAATACAGCGCAAAGCCCGGCTAACAAATACAAACCAAACGCACTTGCCATGCCAACTGCAGCTGTTGCCCAAATTGTTGCTGCAGTGGTTAATCCTTGGACATGACCACGTACCTGTAAAATAACGCCAGCACCAATAAAACCTATACCTGTTACCACTTGAGAAGCAATTCTTGATGGGTCACCTAATGCTTGTTGAGAGATAATGCTAAATGCGCATGAACCAACCGCAACCGCCATATAAGTACGAAGACCTGCATCTTGATCTTTGTTTTCGCGTTCCCAGCCAATCATTCCGCCCAAAAACGCTGCGTAAATAATTCGTGCGGCTAGCATCAATTCCATATCCCAGTCCATTTTATCTTTCCAATCATTGCAATAAACTATTAATTAGCCGTTTCAACAATACCATTTTGCTATCTGCTGTTGCATTACAGTGCCTTATACTAAAAAATCACTAATCGAGATAAGCTTTAAATAGAGCATTATAAAATAGTCTAGATCGGTTTATTGTGGCGAATAAAATCATTCTATTGTTTATCTTTTCAACTTTTGGATACTTTTTCGTGAGCCGTAGATGGTTGAATATGCCCATGTAAACTCTGCCCCAAGCAAAAATATTTGCGCTGAGTAATATACCCATATTAACAATGCAACCAATGAGCCTGCCACCCCAAACCCTGAAGCGATTGCACTTTTACTGATATACAAGCCAATTAAAAATTTACCCAATGTAAATAAAGTTGCCGTCATCACTGCACCAATCCACACTTCACTCCAACGAACTTTGGCGCTTGGCATGAATTTATAAATTAGTGCAAACATAGCGGTTGTCATTAAAAATCCGAAAACGGTATTAAAAATATTCAGCAATAATATCCATTCTCTAAATTCGGGTGACCACCATTTTCCGATAGCTGAAAGTGTAGCGCTGAATACCAGCGACACCATCAAAATAAAACCAACCCCCAATATCATGCCAAATGACAACAAGCGATCTCGTAACAGCGCAATGATGCCATTCACCTTTGCCCGTTCTGGCACACACCAAATACGGTCTAGCGCACTTTGTAATTCTGCAAATACGGTTGTAGCGCCAATAAGCAATAGTGCTACACCAATGATACTGGCAATAAAGCCATCTTCTGGCTTGTTAACATTTTTCAATAAAGCTTGCACTGCGGATGCGCCCTGCTCACCCATCAAACTATTCAACTGACCTGCAATTTCACCACGCGCCGCTTCTACGCCAAAGAAAAAACCCGTCACAGATAGCACGATTAACAACAAAGGCGCAATTGAAAATAAGGTATAAAAAGCTAAAGCTGCACCCATGCTAGAGACATAATCATCGCCCCAGCCTTTTGCAGTGATTTTAAGTAATTGCCACATTTTATTTATCATATTGTTTCAATTGTTGAGTGAATCAAGTTAACACCTAAAACAGGTCAGTTTTACTGCGCTGAGTTTAATACTGTTTAAAGTTTTAATGCATTAGTTTAAGTGTTTTTAAGACAACATTTTTTGAATAAATCATGCGTTAAACCTAGCAACACCCTTTATGTGGCATCGGAGATAACAGCTAAATACTATATCGTTTGTTTAAAATTAATCAATGTTAGAAAGCGCACAGACTGAATTCAGCGCAAAAAGTATATTAGCATCGTTTAAGATAATGAAAGATTTAATATGACTGATACCAATAACCAATGCCCACGTTGTAGCGGCTATACAGTGCGCATCCGCCGCCGTAGCATTGACCGGCTGATAAGCTTATTTATGCCTGTACAGCGCTATCAGTGCCAGCATTATAATTGCCATTGGCAAGGTAATATCCGCGTCGATTATAACGGCGCACCGAGTCTAAGCAGGCATCATAAAAGCCGGCAAAATTCATCTAAAGATGTTTCTTTTACGGTTTAAGCCAGTTTTACTTAGCTGTTCGCTCTTAACCAAGCGTCTACTTAACACTTATTTTTACCTAAAAAACGTAAGCACTACATCATGCTTAAGGTTAGTCCTACAGCCAATAAAGTAGAAGTGCCTATTAAGACCGCCGCTACCAAACGCGATTTACGCATTTTTGTCCATAAGAGTACCCCCGTCATACTCAACATCATCAGCGCACCTGCTAAGCTATCTATCAGTAAAATCCAGCCAACGTTCATGCCAACCCCTTTGTGTAAGCGGCTTAAAAAAGCAAAGGCATTGGCATCTTGGCGTTTAATACTCACAAATGCGTTGCCTACTAAATATTCGGCAGTAACCGAATACTCTGGTGAATGAAAATCCACTTTCCATACAGCTGGCTGTTCAACTTGTATGCTATTCCAAGTGACCTTTTTGGCAGGTTCATCTTCAATTTTAAGGGGTGCTCTTTTAATATTAAGCTCAGCTTGTAGCCATGCACTAAGCGCTTTGGCAGAGGCTGGCTTTTGTGCGGGTAACTTTAAATCAATATTGGTTTTTTCATATTGCACATAAGGTAGCTTTAATACTTGCCGATGATTCAGCAAAATACCCGTGCCACCAAACAAAAGCCCAAGCCCAGCGCCCCACAACCCCAACCAGCCATGTGTATTGCGCAGCCAGCGCAAAAAATGACCGCGTCTTACACGGTGCAATTGGCTATTTTTCAATTGGCTTATGAGTGTTGCATCTGCTGTCATGAAGAATTTTGCCTATTTTTTGAGTACAGAATAGGTGCTGACATGGCGAATATTATCGTAAGCATCGCCTTGATAGTTGCCTTTATTCGGCTCTAAATAGATTGATTCCAGCACATACAAACCTGCCCAAGGCATGTTAAAACTAGCCTCACCGTTTTCATCTGCATCTAACTCTTGTAGCCACTGGTTGGGCGCCAACACTTTTAATTTAGCCTTAGCTAATGGCTTGCCATTTAACTGTACACGTACTTTATTATTGCCCAACGGCACAATATCTAAGGCATGGCTAGAAGCCGCCTCTGCGTTGCCTGACCCAGTACGCGCGTAGTACATCGGCTTGACAATGCCATAGTAATATTTGGTTAAATCTTTTACTTTCATACCCAATTCATGCGCAATCACTGGTTGATTAACAGCTTGATTATTCGCGCCTTCAATGGCGATAAAATCCGCCTCACGCTTGCTGGCAATTAATACTTTATTATCTAGCGTCATGGCTTGCGGTGTCGCAATCGTATCAAGCCTACCGCCTGTTTTTTCGCGCAATCCACCCTCGTATTCACCAAAGTAAAGTTTGGTTTGTCCATCGGCTTGCTCTAGCCAAATAAAGTGAGCAGAGGCAGGCAGTGACTGCAATAACGCCGTTAAGCTAAGCGCCATAATGGATGTTAATTTTGCTGATTTCATTCGTTTTCTCCTAAAAAATTGATGTTTCTTTTTAATAAGTTAATTCTTAAAACTCAATACTGCCTTGCAGCAATACTTGGCGCGGTTCACCCAAAAAGATACTGCCACCACCCGTGTCGGTCACAATGCCACTGATAGCACCCGTATAAAATTCTTTATCGAATAGGTTTTTCACATTTAATCGCACTGTCGCGAGATTTCCCCAAGCCTGCCATTGATAAGCGGCATAGGCATCGGCTACTGTGTAAGAATCAAGAGAAAATCTATTTTGAATATCAACAGGGCGCTCACCAACGTAGCGCGCACCACCGCCTAGTGTCCACTGCCCGCCAGCACTAGGGCTGCCAGTGCGATAATTCAAAAACAGGCTGGCCTGATTTCTGGGGGAGTTTTGTAGGCGGTTGCCTTCGGTAGTCGGAAGATCTTTTAAGGTTTCAGTATCGGTGTAAGCATAAGTGCCAATGATATCCCAGTGATCTGTCAATTTACCTGCTGCATCAATTTCCAAGCCCCGCGAACGGGCTTTTCCAGCAATGCGATTAACGCCACCTTCATTCACCAACACATTCTCTTTAGTGATATTGAACAATGCTGCTGTTGCACTAATGCCATTGCTAAAATCAAATTTCGCGCCTGCCTCATAAACCACACCCTCCTCTGGATCAAACGGTCCTGAAGCGGCGCCATCAACTGAGATGTTGGGTTTAAACGATTCGCTATAATTACCAAAAATAGAAAGCCACGGCTGCGGACGATAAACCAAACCAACCCGTGGTAAAAATACATGGCTTTTTGAGTCGTTGGTAATCACTTTTACTGGGTTAGCTAAGCGCAGGTTGCGTTGCGATGCAAATTGCTCACTTTCTTGATAACGACCACCCAGCAACGCAATCCATTGCTCGCCAAAATGAATGGTATCTTGCAAAAATACGGATTTATTTTCAATATCCGTATTGGTTTTTTGCCAAGCAAACGTGTTGGCAGCATTAATGACACCAGGCGCGGGTAAAACGCCATATACAGGATCAAACACATTAAAACCAGCCACTGATGGTTGTCTAAAAAAACTCGGGTCTTGTGCATCTAATTTTTCAAAATCCACACCAACCAGCAGTTCATGTTTAGTCGCGGCGATGTCAAATTTACTTAACACATCAAATGAGGCATAAAGGTTGTCGCGCTCTCGGTCATCCACACCTTGTGCAGTTCTTCTGGTTGCACCAGACGCATTTGGGGCAGGCGTGGCTACCATGGCACGTCTATCACTATTAATTTCATTAGTCCAAGCGACGGAGCTGCGCAGTTTTACGGCAGGTGTTAAATCAAACTCCAGCTGTCCTTGGGCGTATTGTGAGATACCGTCCATGACTTCAAATCGCTCGCCAAAACGGCGCGAGTACGGCACGTCGAATGGTTTCCCGTTCAAAAATATCGTACCGCGATCGAACGGAACCTCAAAATCTATATATTCATAATTAACATTCACTTTCAGCTGATCACCTGCCCAGGCAAATGATGGCGCCAGCAATGTACGTTTGGTATGGCCAAAATTTCGCCAGTAATCAGAACCTTCGTGTTCTGCCAGAATACGAAACCCTGCATCACTATTCAATGGGGTAGAAAAATCTACCCAGCCTGAGCCACCACCAAAACTATTGCCGATTAAATTGATTTCTGTTCTTTGTTCAGGCAATGGTTTTTTACTAATTACGTTAATCACACCGCCAGGTTCTTGAATACCGTATAACAGTGAAGAAGGACCTTTTAATACCTCTACCCGCTCGGTGGTAATACTGAAGTTACGCGAAGTTTGCGAGCGCAAGCCATCGCGCAATATGCCTGAGCTTGCACCAAAGAAGCCGCCGCCAAAGCCACGTATAAACAAACTATCTGCGGTATGGCCGAAGTTATTGCCCATGGTAATGCCGCTGACATTTTTTAACGCATCATCGAGCGAGCGCGCCTGTTGATCAATTAACACCTGTGCTGGCACCACATTCACCACCTGCGGCACCTCCATAATGTCAGCATCGGTCTTAGTTGCAGTAGATGCACGTTTAGGTTTATAGCGAATCTCGGCTGGCGAAGCGGCCTGTACTTTCACCTCTGGCAACTCTTCTGCTTTTTCAGTAGCTTCTGTTTTTGTTTGCTCTTCTGCAACGGCAGACATGGCACATATTGCGGCTAATACTGCGATAGCCAATATTTTTGGCTGGTAAATTTTCATGGCCCAACTCCCTTAGATATTGATTTGGCTGGCTATCTAAGGCAATTGCAAAGCAACGCTTACTGGCTGGCTAAAATGATGAATTATGGCAATGCTTTACTTACATTTATGATGTTTTCTAATCAATTTTTTTAATATTGTGGCTTGGCGTTTTTATGGCTGCGTGCTGGACATTTTTCTGCAATCACTTTCACCAGCCAAACTGAGCAAGCCATCACCACCACAAACCCCATCACCGCAAATGCAGACATCAGCGCAACCCAAAGCTGATCGATAAAAGTTTCCATATTTAACTCCTTTTAAATAGCATCATTCAAACACCTGCTCTGCAAGCCAATATTTATAAGGCTTGCAGGGCGGATAATTTCTCTCGTAGCTATAAATCATTAATTTGGCTCATTCACAAAGCCTAATTTGGTCACATCTGCATGCAGCACATAACCCCATTATCAATTAATACTTCCAAGTCAAGGTTGCAGCGCCATTTAAAGGTGCGGCATAAAATGCTTGGCCAAAATCTGCGAATTGTAAGCTGTTAAAATATTTTTTGTCCGTCACGTTATACAGATTTAGCGCAGCGCTCCAGTGTTGGTCTATTTCATAATTAGCTAACAAGTTGACTGTGGCGTAACTGCCTTGCTTAAATCTAAACGTGCCAGCTGGAATAGCAATATCTACATGTACATCGCTTTGCCAATTGACATTTGCACCAATTTTCAGGCCTTCAACTTGAGGCACTTTATACACTGCGGTTAAGCGCGCAAGTCCTCTTGGGGTAAACGGTTTTACGTTATCGCCAGCATCGTTTTTAAGACTCATTAAACGCGTATAGCCCGCATTGATGCTCAAACGGTCGGTAAGCTCACCAGAGACATCCAGTTCATAGCCTTTGGTAATCGCTGTAATGCCTTCATTAATGGTACGTGTGCCTATTTGCCCAACCGCCACTGGCACGTTGTCTTGTGAGGTGTAAAACAGCGCCGCTGAACTATTTAATTTGTTATTTAGCCATGCACTTTTTAGGCCTAACTCATAGTTTTTACCTTGCAATGGGTCTAGCGTTTTTTGGTTTCTATCCACCTCAACCTGCGGGTTAAAAATCTCGGTGTAGCTGCCGTATAGCGCATGAATATCATTTAAATCATATACAGCACCCAAATATGGTGTCACTTTATTACTAGCATCCGCTTCTTGTATCCTACCGTAGCTCAAACCTTCTAAATCATAACTGAGCGAACTAGCACCTGCTGTAACCTTCAAATCATCGGTAACATTAAGTTTTGCTGCTGTGTATACATTTAAACGTTTGGTGGTGGTGTCCGCAAAACGACCTGATCTTGTGTAATTTGGTTTTGGGTAATCTGCAATAGCGTCAAAACTATCGTACGGTTCAAACGCTGCCAGCGACTCTACTTCATTGATGTCTGAGCGGCTCCAGGTGGCACCAACAACCAGCTCATGTTTTCTTCCGCCTAATTCAAATGGGCCGTTTGCATAGGCATCGATAACGGTATCTTTATAATCATCTAAATACATACCAGGAAAACTAAATAAACCCAAACCAGTGGCGCGGTCTTCGTTACCAAACGTGTAAAGTAATACCGCGTCAGAGTTGTATTCTTTGTGCTGCACCTGAGTTTTAAGACGCCACTCGTTATCAAATAAATGTGTCAGCTCTGCAAAAGTAGTATTGGTTTTGATATCCCAGTAACTCCAATCTGGCGCGGTAGAATCCGAGCGCTTGTAGGGTCGTTTTGAACCATCGCTATACAGTAGCGGCAACGTACCCCACATATTGCTACTGGTATCGTTTTGTTGAAAAGTATGCCCAAAAGCCACCATGGTGTTGTCGGTAATATCCGCTTCTATAATGCCATAGGCGATATTTTTTTCTTGTGTTTGTCGGTCTAAATAAGAGCCTGTGTTTTGATGAGCTGCCACTAAGCGCGCACGTACAGAGCCATCTTTATTGAGCGGGGTAGAAATATCCACATCTAAGCGGCGGTTGTCCCAAGAGCCAGCCGTGGTGTCCACGCGCGCATTAAAATCGGTTGTGGGTCTTTTGCGAATAAAGTTTATGGTGGCAGAGGGGTTACCAGTGCCAGTGAGCAAACCATTAGCACCACGCAAAATTTCTATCCGATCAAATACTGAAGCATCAATATCGCCTACTTGTATACCAAATGCTAGCGGTGTACCAATGCCATCAATTTGAAAATTTGTGATATCTGTACCGCGTGCGTTGTAGTAAGTACGAACGGGTTCTACTTTCTCAACCTTTATCCCAGTTGCATAATTTAATGCGTCATTAATAGTTGTGACACGAAAATCATCAAGTAACTGTCTGGTAATCACTGATATAGACTGTGGTATTTCTTTGATTTCGCTATCTAGCCTTGTAGCAGTAGCAGATTTTTTTATAGTATAAGATTTGGTCTTTTCAGACGCAATTTCTGCGCCTTCAGCGGTGGATGCCACGATCACTTCTTCTAACGTGTCAGCTGATTCTGCTAGTTGCATCTCGGCAATAGCCATTGATGGCAAAGCCAACATGATCGAGACGAATAAAGCTTTTTGACGAAATAAAACATTTAACTGCAAGCCGCGCATAACAATTCCCTATTAAATAAATATGCTGGCTACAGGAGTTGAACTCGTTTGCTTGCGTTAACTAAAAATACTGATTAAGTCTCTTTAACTTAAGTTTTTTTGACCCAATAAAAATAGACCATGATTAATATTGGTGCCACTAATCCTGCCAGTGAAATTTTTTCTACTACACCATCTTCTAACAATGCCAAAATTAAGCCCAGCGTAGTGACTGCGCCCAAGATGGCTGGCCAAATAAAGATTTTTTTAAAGTTTTTATTTTGCATAAATAACTGCGTCAGCCTCTGCTAATAAGCTTCCGTTAGCCTAATCCTAGATTCAATCTCTGGCATGGATTGTTTACGCTTTTTCCACCACAGCATTAAGCCTGTCCACAGCACAATGATTGAAATAATATCTAACACTGCCCAAATAATTTTGAGTGGCATGCCGCCATAATCACCAAAATGTAAGGGCTGTGAGATAAGCAAGGTAGTGACATACCATGGCATATCTCGACTATCGGTGATTTCACTGGTTTGAGCATCCACCAATACAGGCTTAAGTAAACGCTTGGTAAGCGGCGTATTACCACGCATAAATATCCCAAAGTGGTGTTGACTTGAAAAAGCCGTTCCTGGAAAAGCAATAAAATCCAACACCATATTAGGTTCCAGCTTTTGTGCTTTCTCAACAGAGGCTTGTAACGAACCGTTAAATACTTTGGGTACAGATATATTTTTGTAAGGCAATATCATTTCTGCCATTTGATCTGATTGCCAATAACTGATGACCAATTCTGAAAGTGTATTAATGACGCCAGTGGCACCTACAGCCAACAACCACATTAGCGTAATCACCCCTAAAAAATTATGCGTATCTAAGCGTTTTAATTTTGCTGTTCGGGTTTTTCTAATTTCACCAAACTGGAGCTTGCGCATAAATGGCGCATACAATACGACGCCAGAAATAATCGCGACTATTAGTAGTAAACCCATGCCGCCCAAAAACAACATGCCCGGCAAACCTGCAAATAAATCCACATGTAGTTTGAACATCACATACAAAAAACCTTCATTAAATTTAGGCTGGCCAAGCACCTTTGCAGTGCGTGCGTCAAGGGTAACGAATTCAGATTTTTCTGAAGTGGGTACATCACCTAAACTGACTGTCCATAGATTAGATTCATCCTCATCACGAAACATGTATTGCGGCACTTTTGTTGGATAAATCGACTTGGCTTTAGCCACAATCGTATCTAAACTTGCATAGTTCAACTCTTTTGCTAGCTTTGGTGCTTCAATTTCAGTGCCTAGCAAATGATTGATTTCATGTGCAAAAATCAATGGCAATCCTGTTAGGCATAGCAAAAGTATAAATGCTGTGCACACAAGGCTAGACCATTTATGCAACCATGCCCATGTTTTTAATGTTTTGACAGTCATTTTTAATTTGGCTCACTCACGAAGCCTAATTTGGTCACGCCTGCATTTTGCGCATCGGCCAACACTTCGGCCAAAATTTGATAGCGCGTTTCTTTATCAGCACGAATATTCAGTTCTGGCTGCGGTTTTTGTTCGGCAATTTGTAACAGTTTTTGCTTTAACTCGCCTTGCAACAATGGCATATCATTCCAATAGGTTTTGCCAGCAGCGTCAATCGACAGTGAAATAACTTCAGGCTTTTCTGGCAAAGGCTGACTGGTGGCTTGTGGTAAATCAATTTTTACCGCATGCGTTAATAGTGGCGCAGTAATAATAAATATCACCAGCAATACCAGCATCACATCCACCAAAGGCGTGGTGTTGATTTCACTCATCGGCTGTGTGTGTACCTCGTTATTGAAAGCGTTACCGCCTATCATGCTGGCACTCCGATTGGTTTTGCATTTTGTGCTTGCGCTGATTTAACACTATGTAGATTTTTTACGTTTTGATGGTTAACTGCCAATGGCGCGCCAGTGGTCAATACAATATGTAAATCTTGCGCAAAAGCATCTAAAATTGCACTAATTACGCGATTTTGTTTCACGAATGCGTTGTAAGCCAACACCGCAGGAATGGCTACCGCTAAACCTATCGCCGTCATAATTAAGGCTTCGCCCACTGGGCCAGCCACTTTATCTAGCGTGGCTTGGCCGCTGGCACTAATGCTAGCGAGCGCGTGATAGATTCCCCACACCGTGCCAAACAATCCAACAAATGGCGAAACGCTACCTACAGAGGCCAATACCGATAAACCAGTATCCAGTTGCGCACTTGTCTGTGACACGCTACGGCGCATGCTGCGGGCAATAAATTCGTCATAACTGCATGATTCATGTATATTTTTTGCAGCATAAGTTTGGTGATGGTGCGCCGCATCAATTGCATGAATAGCCAATTGATGTGCTGGCGAATGACCTTTAATGTTGGAAATAGCGGTTTGCACATTAGATGCTGCCCAAAATTCGGCGATATAGCCTTTTATAGCGCTTTTTAAGCGGATGGTTTGCGCGGTTTTTACCAGCATAAAATACCAGCTTGCAATTGACATCACGAGTAAAATAACGGCTACTGCGATGGAAACATAACCGCCTTGCACGATAAAGGCGAGGCTATTAAATTCTGTGATGGCTTGTGTGGGTTGCATATAACTTCCTTTGATGTCACTAAAATAATTGCTGCATGATTTGCCTAAGCATTTTTTGCCTGAAAATAAGGGTTAAGTATTGGATGAAATGAACATTAACTATCTAATGAAAACTTAATCGGCACCAATACATATGCACTTAATGGCTGATTATTCTTTTTTGCAGGAATAAATTGCCAACGTTTCACCGCGTTTAAAGCGGCCTTATCTAATCTGTCAGAACCACTGCTATTTTCTAACTGAACTGCACTTGCACTGCCATCTGCCGCCACCAAAACTTTAATTAACACGCGGCCCTCCTCGCCCATGCGACGCGATAATGCTGGGTAGGCTGGTGCAGGATTTTTCAAATAGGAAACGCCAAATTGCGGTGGCTCAATTTTGTCTTCCATCATCGGATCTGGTTTTGGTGGCGCTTTGACCGCTTCGGCGACTTCAACTGGGGCGACTGGAATGATAGCTGCGACTGGCTCTTCTTCAATAATTGGCTGCTCAGCAACCGCTTCAACAAGGCGCTCTGGCGGTTGTTCAGCTGGTTTGATTTGTTCAATCACCTTTTTTTTAACCACTGGTTTGGGCTGAATAACGGGTTTAGGTGGCTCGATGATGGGAACGATTTCTGGCTCTGGCGCAGGCGGTGCAATCAAACTCACCATCATCGGTTTGGCAGCAGGCACTTCAATCTTTTCCGGCGTATATTGAGTCACTAATGCATAGATGATTACAGCATGCGCCAATATTACTAAGACTATGGACACCCATGAAAAGCGATTTTTTGAGGCAGTTTTTAGTGTTAAGTAATCAGCATGTAAGGCAATGCCATGCACTTTTGTCACTGGCGTAGGCTCACGCACAGCAAATTGCGCAGACATATTATTTTTTGCAAATAATTGCACTACTGTCGATGCTTTACTCATCATTTACTCATCCAAAAGTTAACCCGTTATTTGGTTAAAATAAGTTTGTTTTGCTTGGTAATGCGCAAAACATACGTTTCGTTTAAATGCTCAATCATCACTTGTTTTACATTGGTAAAAAGCTGTTCTGTGTTAAAGCGTTTAATGCGCGAAATTTTAATATCGTGATTCGGCGCTTCGTCGGCCACAATCGCCACCTCAAAACTCATCTGTTCTTTGGCCGTTAAATGCGTAATCACTTTCATATTAGCCTTACTAAAAAGTGACCGTCTTACAGGGTTAAGTTACTGCTAACATAACCAATGCAGCCATAAATCAAGGAGATGCATTTTCATGCATTTGCAACATTTAAGACGTTGTTAGGGACGCCTTAAATTCTGTTACCAACCGCATCGATTAAACGCGGTTAGCATAATATTCCACCACCAATTGCACATCCACCGGAAACGGCACATCGGTAACTGCCGGCAAATGTGCCACTTTAACTGCGTGCGCCGATTCATCCCAAGATAACCATTCTGGCCGCGCCAATGCGGGTTGTTTGATAGTTTCTATCACCATGGGAATATGCTTACTACTGGCTTTAATCACCAATTCGTCACCCACTTTTAAGCGAATAGACGGAATATTGGCGGCTTTACCATTTAACATTAGGTGCCCATGAGAAACCAATTGGCGTGCGGCGATAACCGTTGGCGCAAAACCTGCTCTAAACACCACGTTATCCATACGGCGCTCTAATAACTGCAATAAACGCTCGCCCGTTGGTTCTTTGCCTTTACGCGCATCTAAAATCAGTTTGCGCATTTGTGTCTCGGTTAAACCATAGTTAAAACGGATTTTTTGCTTTTCTTGCAGCTTTACACCGAAATCTGAGCGACGCTTGCGCGATGCTTTATTACCATGCTGGCCCGGTGGTGTTGGGCGTGCTTCAATGGTTTTGCGTGATAGCCCAGGCAAATCGACGCCTAAAGCGCGCATAATTTTGACTCGTGGGCCGGTTAATCGTGACATAGTGATCCTTATTTTTTCTTGGTTATTGCAAAGTTGCGTGTACTGGCAACACTTTTGCCTGAAGCGATTGATGCTCGCTGACTATTTCTGACCATTGACTCAATAAGCGCTTAGCAATCTCTTTGGATAAAGCGCTATCGGCATACTCTGGCGCGGTAAGTTTTAACGATAAATCAGCTGCTAAAGCCGCTAAATCTAGCGATGGCTTGATAGCGTAATGTGTGGCCACACAACAAATTGCCGACAGCACATCTTTTGCTGTGGGTAATTCTGGATCATATAAAACGCTATTTTTAAGCGCATTAGGGTAATTGAGTTGCATAAAATACACACACTGATATTGTTAATGCAAATGATAATGGTTCTTATTTAAAAAGTAAAGTATTTCTCGAGATAATATTGGTGCAATTAAATCCACACAAAAAGTCAGCTAAGACTTAACCCTTATTTTTACCCAAAACTGAAGGTTAACTATTACACTGATTATGAAAGCGTTTGCATGGAATACACATTAAAATTTGTAAAACGCTACCCTTTTGCCATTTTGCTTGCAGTGCAATTATTCAGTGTTTTGTTTTATGGTTTCATGACCAGCTCCAAAACCAGCGTGTTCATGTTTAATTGCTTGGGCTTGATTGTGCCAATTTTGGCCGTTTGGGTGGTCTATCGCAGCCCTATCACCAGCTGGGTGGGCTTTGTTTTAGTGACCGCATCACTGAGTACAACGTTAATCGCGTTGTTATTTGGCTATATACATTTATTCATTTGGGCGCATGCTTTTGAAAGTTTGCTGTATTTTTATGCATCAGTTGGCATGTTACAAGTGATGTATGCCGATGATATTGTGACGCGCGATGAACTGTTTGCAGTGGGCGCAACATTTACTCTGCTGGTGTGGGGTTTTGCTTTGGCTTATTCTGTATGCCAGCAAATTTATCCGCAAAGTTTGTTGGCGGCAGTCAATTCCAACAGCCCGCGTAGCTGGGCAGAGTTACTCTTTATGAGCTTTTCCATTCAATCTGGTACGGGTGTTGGCGATATTATTCCCATCTCAAGCCCTGCGCGCGCGATTGCCTCTTTGCAAATTTTTTCCAGCGTGATGTATTTAACCATTGCAGTTTCGCGCTTGGTAGGGCTAACAATTACACAAAAATAATCAACGCAATCTATAAACCAATAGCGCATCACCTTGTTTATAGCCAAATATTGAATTGCCGCCGCTGGCTACCGCAATATATTGCACGCCATCAATCGTATAAGTAATGGGTGGCGCATTGACGCCAAACTCAGATTTGGCTTGCCACAATAATTGACCCGTTTGGCTGTTGTAAGCATTAAAGCTGCCGTTGCCCTCACCCATAAACAGTAAGCCGCCAGCGGTTGCCAAAACGCCGCCAACCAGCGGTTGTGCCGTTTTATTTTGCCACGCAATTTTACCTGTGCCTAAATCAATAGCAGATAACAAACCCCAACGTGGATCATCGGTTGGCTCGCTGGCGGCATAGCGAATGGCCGCTATGCCATTGCTGGCTGGCGTTTCATGCAAAGTATATTTGATGGGCGAGTGAATAGCCGCCACAAATGCACGCTGATTACGCTCATCTATACTCACTGGTGACCAATTAGCCCCGCCCAGAATCCCAGGGTAGATAACGGTTCCCGCTTGAGTCGCATTTTTAAATAAATTATGCTGCGGTACAAAAGCCTCTGTTTTTTTCAACAGCTCGCCTGTCGCGCGATTGTGAATATAAAACCAACCCGTTTTGCTGGCTTGACCAACGGCTGCTATTGTTTTGCCGTTCAGAGCATAGTTAAATAGCACCGGCGGACTGGCTAGATCGTATCCCCATAAATCATGCGGCACTTGCTGATAATGCCATTTCAATTGGCCTGTATTGGTGTCTAATGCGACTAAAGAAACGGTATACAAATTATCGCCAGGCCGCGAAATATCATTCATTTGTGGGCTTGGATTGCCAGTTCCAAAATATAGCGTATCAGTTGCAACGTCCACTGCTGGCGTGCTCCACGCAGAACCGCCGCCAAATCGGGCAGAATCTGGATATTTGGTTAAGTCTGATTTTTCTTGTGCGATATCACGATTTAATATTGCGCCATCATCTGTTATTTGGGTAAATTTTCCCTCCCAACCCTGCTCTGGAATAGTGTCGAATTGCCATATACGTTTACCATTACTCACGTCATAAGCGGCCAAAAATCCAGGTCTTCCAAAACGCCCAGTTACACCAATCACTGCGCCCAATGGCGCATCCGCTGTCGGGTTGTCGATATGTAAACCATAACCAACACCTGTAATACCAACAATGACTTTACCTTTATATACAACTGGCGCCATAGCAATGCCAATGCCCGTGCCGCCCGTCACTTTTCTGGCACTATTGGGGTCATCTTTATTCAGCGAGTCTTGGCCTTCTGTGATAATCGCAGCATCAACCACATCAATATCCCATTCTTTTGCGCCGGTTTTTGCATTTAATGCAATCAAACGCGCATCAACTGTGCCAATAAACACTTTGCCATTTGCCACCGCAACGCCTCTATTAGCCGGGCCGCAACACATTTTCCAATCTTCACGTTTATCATGATGATAACGCCACAATTCTTGCCCAGTTTTAGCGTTAAGTGCAGCCACATGATTGTATGGAAGTGACAAATACATGATGCCGTTTTGCACAATAGGCGTGGTTTGAAAACTACCCACTACGCCACTTTTATAAGCCCAAGCATGGGCTAAATCGTGTACATTTTTCTGGTTAATGTGCGCACTTTGAGAGAAGCGCTGGCTATTCAAATCAAGACCAAAACTAGGCCAATCTTGGTTATCTAGTTGTGCTGCTTTGTTTTGCGCCACGTTTTGATTAGACGCACAAGCTTGTACTATTAGTATGAGTAATAAGCCGATGCTTTTTAAAAGAATATTGTTCATCTATTTAATCATTTCCAATTTGTATACAGAATAGTATACCAACATAATCTAAGCGCGATATATAAAAAATATAACTAAAAATACAGTTGAGTCTTGAATCTAAAAAATAAATTTATCGTATAAGCAAGTGTAGTCAAATTATTTTAAAATTTATCTGTTAGGCGTTTATATGCTGGCTAAATTAGCGCCTATGTATCGTGGAATTGAAACAACTACTGGCGACACTGTGCGGCTAGTTTTTTCTGTGTCTGAATAGCATTGATTGGCACTTAATGCACACGGCAACTTAAATATGCCGTGTGCATGGCAAATTTATATCAATGCTTGATATATTTTAACTGTCCACGGCTTTCAGACAATTAAAATTAAGGTAGTATCCAATTTTTAATGAGCAGGTTAAATATGATGAACCAGACAAAAACATCCGAAGAATTGTTTCATTTAATTGCACTCAGTGGACAGGGAGACCGCGCTGCTTTCCAATTATTATATGAGGCAACCTCATCGAAATTATTCGGCTTATCTTTGCGCATTTTAAATCGACGTGATTTAGCCGAAGAAGCCTTACAAGATGCCTTTATTAATATTTGGCATCACGCACAAAATTACCGTCCCGAAAAAGCAGCTGTTATGACCTGGATGACGACTATTGTGCGTAATAAATGTTTCGATTTGCTGCGCACATTACCACGTGAATCGCAATTAGTAGAAGATGAAAGCATGGATGATTGGGCATCTGATGATTTGGGACCATTAGAAAAAGCCACTGAGCAAAGTGAATCTAAAGCGCTACTCGACTGCATGGGCGGTTTGACGCCTTTGCAGCGTCAAGCCATTGCATTGAGTTATTTTCATGGTATGGCGCATGAGCAACTCGCCAGCCATTTAGTGCAGCCATTAGGCTCAGTTAAAACGTGGATTAGACGTGGATTACAAGCGCTTAAAAATTGTCTGCAAGGAGTATCACAATGAGATATGACAATCCATTATTAGCCGATATGCTATCTGCCGAATATGTATTGGGCACTTTAAAAGGCGCAGCGCGCAGACGTTTTGAGCAGTTATTACGACAACGTGTGCATTTTGCGCAAACTTTAAATTGGTGGGAATCGCACCTGCATTTGCTGGCCGACACCGTGCCAGCGGCAAAACCATCACCAAACGTATGGAAAAATATTGAAGCGCAACTATATAAACGCAAAACCAGTCAACCAGGCGGTTGGTGGAAAAGCTGGGCATTTGTATCGACAGCACTGGCTGCATCATTGGCTACTTTATTAGTGATTCAAACACCACAATCGGTTGTGGATACAACGCCCGCGGCTGTTGCTTTGTTGCAGACAGAAAAATCTGCAGCCGGTTGGTTGCTCAATGAAACGCAAAAATCACCGACAGATACTGTCATTAAGGTCATTGCATTAGCCACTTTGGAGACTAAACCTAACAATGCGTTTGAGCTTTGGTTATTGCCAGCGGATAAGTCAAAACCGATTTCGTTGGGCTTATTGCCTCAACAAGGCAACAGCGTGGTTAAAATTCCTGTTGATATTATTCCGTTAATGGCCACTGGCCTGTTAGCGGTTAGCTTGGAACCAGTGGGCGGCTCGCCTACTGGCCAGCCAACTGGCGCCGTATTGTACCAAGGAAGAATGACTAAAACTTAAGCTTCAGGCTCAAAAGTTAGTCTGAAATAAGGGTTAAGTAATTTTTATAAACACTTTTTATAGTCCAAGAAAGTAAACAGGCATGGGTTTAGCGATTAAATTAGCAGAATCAGGCAATTTGCCAGATTCTATTGTGCGTCAAGGCATTCGGCAGTTAGTCAAGCAGCGTTTGGTGGAAATATCTGCTGATAATTGTGAAATCGGCATGGCCGAATTAACCAATTTTGTGGCCGATATGAATGCATCTGCCATCGCACCTGTGCCAGAACTCGCTAACGCACAACATTACGAAGTGCCTGCTGCGTTTTTTCATTTTTGTTTGGGTGTTAATCGCAAATACAGCAGCTGTTTTTGGATGCCAGATACACAAACCTTGGACGAAGCGGAAACATTAGCGTTAAGCCAAACTTGTCATCATGCCGATTTAAAAGATGGTCAAGCGATTTTAGAGTTAGGTTGTGGCTGGGGTTCATTATCACTTTGGATGGCGGAAAATTATCCTAAATCGAGCATTACAGGCGTATCTAATTCCAATTCGCAGCGCGAATATATTATGAATACTGCAAGATCACGCGGGTTAAGTAACCTCAATATTATCACTGCAGATATGAATGTTTTTGAAGCCCCTAGCAAATACGACCGCGTGGTATCGGTAGAAATGTTTGAGCATATGCGCAATTACCAAGTGCTATATGGCAAAGTGGCTAGCTGGTTAAACACAGGCGGCAAGTTTTTTAAACATATTTTTGTGCATCGCAATACACCTTATGCGTTTGATGTAAAAGCGGATGACGATTGGATGAGTCAATTCTTTTTTAGTGGCGGCATTATGCCCAGTGACGATTTACCACTACATTTTCAAGATGATTTAAAGCTGGTTCAACGCTGGCGCTGGGATGGTACGCATTATGAAAAAACTGCCAATGCTTGGCTAGAAAACATGGATAAAAACACTAAAGCCATTACGCCAATATTGGCCGCCACTTATGGCGATAAAGATGTAGAAATGTGGCGTAATCGCTGGCGTATGTTTTATATGGCTTGTGCGGAATTATTTGGCTACAACAACGGTCAAGAGTGGTGGGTAACGCACTACTTATTTGAGAAAATTGTTTGATAAAGAATAAATAACCACATGCAGCCGCGCCTGATTGTTAATTTTGTATTGTTTCAAATAGGCTGGTTTGCCTGTGTATTAGGTGCGGCAAAACAAATGCCGTGGTTAGGCGTTGCAACAGTCGCTGCCATTATGCTTTGGCATTTGACCCAAGCCAAACAGCCTAAAAAAGAACTGCAATTACTATTCATCACCTTGGTCATTGGCGGTGTTTTTGACCAACTGATGCTAAATCATCAATTAGTCAGTTACCAAGTACATGGCTGGAATAATTTAATAGTGCCTGTTTGGATATTAGCGTTGTGGGCAGAATTTGTAACCCTATTAAATGTAAGCTTGAGATGGATGCGTGGTCGCTGGTTGGTTGCTGTGTTGTTTGGTGCAATTGGCGGGCCTTTAGCCTATTTGGGTGCAGAAAAACTGGGTGCTGTGACACTTAACAATCTGCCGATTAGTTATATTGTATTGAGTGTTGGCTGGGCAGTGATCACACCATTATTGCTTAAATTATCGGTAAAATTGGATGGATTTGAATAGAGACTTTTACAAACAACCATGTTTAATTGGCCAATTTATTTTTATTGTTTAGTCGCCCTGGGCTTATTTGCGTTATTTGGGTGGATGCTGAGCTTAATACGCGACAATGTCACGCATGTAGATAGCATGTGGAGTTTATTTTTTCTATTAGCAAGCTTTACCAGCGCGCTTTTTGTATTTGATAGCACGCCGCGTATTATTTTGGTGCTGACTTTAGTCAGCATTTGGGCAGTAAGACTATGTGCGTACCTCACTTGGCGCAATTGGGGGCCACATGAAGATCATCGATATATGGAGATTCGCAAAAATAACCAGCCACATTTTTGGCTCAAAAGTGTTTATATCATTTTTGGATTGCAGGCTGTGCTAGCTTGGATTATTTCGATTTCTTTGTATGCTGCAATTGATGCAAATGCGCCACTTAATGTGCTGGATTATCTAGGATTAACACTTTTTTTATTGGGATTTTATTGGGAATCAGTCGCCGATTGGCAATTAAGCCAATTTAAAGCTAAGCCACAAAATAAAGGCAAAGTGCTCAATAATGGTTTGTGGCGTTATAGCCGACATCCTAATTACTTTGGTGAATGCTGCGTTTGGTGGGCGTTTTACTTAATTGCTTTGGCTGGTGGCGCTTGGTGGGCGATTATTTCGCCTGTTTTAATGACAGTACTTTTACTAAAAGTAAGTGGCGTTAGTTTGTTGGAAAAAGATATCGCAGAGCGCCGCCCTGCTTATATTGACTATATAAAGAATACCAATAGTTTTATTCCTGGCTTACCTAAAAATTGAGATATGAGGCTGTAATGGTTAACCATCAAAAAGTACGAATATGTTCATTAGCTTTACTCGCTACCAGTTTATTTGCAATGCCTGCAATTGCACAACAATGGACATTTGATGTGTTTTTAGACAAAACTAAAATCGGCACTCATACTTTTAGTTTAGATGAAAATAGACAGTTAACTAGCCGCGCTAAATTTAACGTTAAAGTACTGTTTATCCAAGCGTATAGCTATGACCACACGGCTAAAGAGCAATGGACAGAAGATTGTCTAGCTGGCTTACAAGCCAATACGACTGAAAACAAGGTAGTGAATAATGTTAAAGGTGAGAAAAAAGACGCAGGATTTGAAGTTTCTGATGGTAGTGCAACGCAAATTTTACCTGTTTGTACCATGACTTTTGCTTATTGGAACCCCAAAATTTTAACGCAATCCAAATTACTCAATCCACAAAATGCAGAATATCTCAACACGCAATTTGAAAACTTAGGGCAAGAAACAATCACCGTAAAAGGCAAAACCATAGCGACCAAACATTACAAACTCAAAGGCGATTTAAAGGGTAAAAACAAGCTTAATATTGAGCTTTGGTACAACCTTGAAAACGAATGGGTTGCATTAAAATCGATTACGCCTGAAGGCTACACAATTAACTATAAACTTATATAATCAACATGTTAAACAATAAACTTAAACTCTTACTTTTAATACTATTTAGCTGGTTAATTACTGGCTGTGCGAGTACAAAAATGAATACTATACCAACCGTTAAGCAAGTCGATTTGCCAAAATTCATGGGTGACTGGTATGTGATTGCAGCGATTCCCACCGCGATTGAAACACAATCATACAATGCCGTTGAAAACTATAAACTGGAACAAGATGGCACGATTGCAACGACATTCACCTATTATAAAGGCGCTTTTGACGGCCCACTTAAAACCTACAAACCACGTGGTTTTGTAGTCAAAGATAGTGGTAATGCGCTGTGGGGCATGCAGTTTATTTGGCCAATTAAAGCGGAATATATCATTGCTTATTTGGATCAAGATTATCAACACACTGTCATTGCCAGAAATGCGCGTGATTATGTGTGGATTATGTCACGTACACCGCAAATTTCTGAGGCGAAATATGCAGCACTAACTAACTTTGTTGCCAAGCTTGGTTATGATATTGCCAAGTTGCGCAAAGTGCCGCAAAGCTGGACTGGTGTGCCTGACCTAATTAGAAGCGATAAGTAGCGCACATGATGAAACAATTCCTTTTAAAAACCTTAACCAGTTGGCTTGATAATAATGCTTTATCAGAAGACGTGCGTGATGAGCAGCAAGGCATTGACTATTGGCGTGTGATTCCTTTTGTCGCCATACACTTAGCCTGTTTTAGCTTGTTTTGGGTAGGTTACAGCGCATTTGCGATTATTTTTGCGATCGTTTTATATGCATTAAGAATGTTTGCCATTACTGGTTTTTATCACCGCTATTTTTCGCACAAAGCGTTTCAAACCAGTCGCGCTGGGCAGTTTGTTTTTGCAGTTTTAGGCGCAACTGCAGTGCAGCGTGGCCCGTTGTGGTGGGCAGCACATCATCGCAATCACCATAGCCACTCTGATGAAGAAATTGATGCGCACTCGCCGGTGCAGCATGGATTTTTATGGAGTCACATTGGCTGGTTTTTATCACGTAACAATTTTCATACCCAATTCGATCGGGTTAAAGAGTTGGCAAAGTTTCCAGAATTGCGTTTTTTAGACCGTTTTGATGTGTTAATACCGACCGTTTTTGCCTGTGGCATTTTTGGCTTAGGCGTATTATTAGAAAAATATGCGCCAAGCCTAGGCACTAATGGCTGGCAATTGTTGGTGTGGGGCTTTGTCATTTCCACTGTTGTGCTTTACCACGCAACGTTTAGCGTCAATTCATTAGCGCATATTTGGGGCAAACGCCGTTATGCCACAAGCGATCATAGCCGCAACAATTTTTTAATTGCCCTTTTAACACTCGGTGAAGGCTGGCATAACAATCATCATCATTACCCTGGCTCTGCCAGCCAAGGTTTTTATTGGTGGGAAATCGATTTCACTTATTACGGATTGCGTATTTTGTCTTCACTAGGCTTAATATGGGATTTACGTAAAGTGCCTATCGCTATCCGTGAATCAAAAAAATACCATCGTTAATCGTAAACCCACATTAGAAAGTCAATCATTTGAAAGTAGCCATTATTGGTAGCGGTATCGCTGGCAACACCATCGCGCATCACTTGCATTTAGAACATGAGATCACCGTGTTTGAAGCCAATAGCCATATTGGTGGGCACACGCATACACATGACATTGAGCTATTTGGCAATAAATATGCAATAGATACCGGTTTTATTGTGTTTAATGACCGTACCTATCCCAACTTTATTGGCTTGCTCGACACGTTAAAAGTCGCTTGGCAGCCAAGCCAAATGAGCTTTAGCGTGCAAAACGAAGTGACAGGCTTGGAATATAATGGAACGACTTTAAACAGCTTATTTGCGCAACGCATTAATTTTTTTAAACCCAGCTTTTACGGCATGATTCGCGATATTTTGCGTTTTAATAAACAGGCGCTGGCTTTACTAAAAAGCGATAGC
>JBKJRD010000034.1:0-4901 GCA_046594885.1 Methylotenera sp.
GATTATGTACACCGTATTGGCCGTACTGGTCGCGCCAATAATAAAGGCACTGCAATCTCTTTTGCGTCGAATATGGATCGCCATTTACTACGCAAAATTGAACAATATACAGGCCAAAAACTAGAAGCTGCAGTCATTGAAGGCTTTGAACCAAAACGCGCTATGAAAACAGATGCGCCTTCTGGTAGACGCGGCAGCAGCAATGAGCGTGGTGGTTATGGCGCAGGCCGTAATGAGCGCAGTGCGCACAAACCAGGTGACCGTGGTGGTTACAGCTCTAAAGATTCTGGGCGCGACAATAATCGCGGCACATTTGGTGACCGTGTAATGGGTGAAAAACCAGCAGGTGAGAAGTCATATGGAGCACGAAGCGGTGGTTTTAACGACCGTAATAAGGAGCGCACGCATGATGGCGCACGCCCTGCTCGTTCATTTAGCGACCGTCCTGCTTTCGGTGACCGCCCTGCTTTCGGTGATAAGCCAGCGTTTTCAAACGCAGAGCGTCCAGCGCGCAATACTGAGCGTTTTGCTAATGAAAACCGTTCAGCACCTTCGCGTGAAGTAGATGGTAATAGCCGTAGCTACACGAAAGATACCGATATGCAATTCGCACGCGCCTTAAGTAAAGATAATGGCAGCAAAGGTTTTGGCGGAAAACCAACTGACAGAACTGGCGCGCCTAAAGCTTACGCACGTAAGCCAGAAGGTAGTTTTGGTGATAGATCAAATCGCAGCTCTGCACCTCGTTCATCAGCGCCTCGTTCATCTGCTCCCAGCGGTGACTCCCCACGTAGCGCAGCGCCAAGAAATAATCCTGCTGAAAAGTTTGGCAATCCACGTCCACGTGCTAGCGTTAATCAAAACAGTGGCGACCGTCCTACACGTACTAATGGCGGAGATTCTGCACCGCGCCGTCCACGTAGCTTTGTATAAAGAAATATAGTTAAATGGATACAACCACCGAAACTATACTCTTCGATGCATTAGGTCTTGCTGCACCGCTGTTAAAAGCGGTGCAAGAGACTGGTTACACCACGCCAACACCTATCCAAGCCAAAGCGATTCCATTGGCTATGCAAGGTTTGGATTTAATGGCTGGTGCACAAACAGGTACAGGTAAAACGGCAGCTTTTGCGTTGCCGATTTTACAAAAATTATTACCTTTTGCAAGTACTAGCACCTCACCTGCAAAACATCCTATACGCGCTTTGGTGCTTACACCAACACGCGAATTAGCGATTCAGGTAGAAGAAAGCATTAAGGTTTACGCCAAACACACGCCGCTAAAAAGCTTAGTGGTATTTGGTGGCGTTGATATTAAAACGCAAACACCGCACTTAAAAACCGGTGTTGAAATCTTGGTGGCAACACCAGGTCGCTTGCTGGATCATGTTGAGCAAAAAACACTAAATTTATCGCAAGTACAGATTTTAGTATTGGATGAAGCCGATAGAATGTTAGACATGGGCTTTATGCCCGATTTAAAACGCATCTTGGCTTTATTACCCAAACAACGTCAAAACCTGATGTTTTCTGCTACTTTTTCAAATGAAATCAAAAAGTTAGCCGATGATTTTTTAACCAATCCAACATTGATTGAAGTGGCGCGTAGTAATGCCACTGCAGAAAATGTGACGCAAAAAGTGTATTTGGTTGCGCAAAATGACAAGCAAGCGCTTTTGACACACTTATTAAGTGAATCGAACAGCCAGCAAGTGATTATTTTTACCAAAACCAAAATCACCGCCAGCAAACTAAGCCGCGCCTTACAAAAAGAAGGCATTAGCGCTGATGCGATTCATGGCGATAAATCACAAAAAGAACGTATCGAAGCGTTGGATGCGTTTAAAGCAGGTAAGATTACTGCGCTAGTGGCAACGGATGTAGCGGCGCGTGGGTTGGATATTACTGATTTACCGATGGTGATTAATTACGAAATACCCAGTGCGCCAGAGGATTATGTGCATCGCATTGGTCGTACAGGTCGCGCAGGCGCTAGTGGAATTGCGATTTCGTTGGTGAGTGAAGATGAAGAGAAATATTTAGCAGAAATTGAAAAGTTAATTAAACGTGATATTGAAAAAGTACCAGCTGATGCATCGGCACTGGCAAAGGTAAAACGCCAATCCAGCTCGACTCGCCTTAATACTGCTAGCAGAACGGCCAGTCATGCACAATCAGATAGCGATACCGTTAGTTCAAATCGCTACGCCAGTAAACCGCGCCAACACTCACGCAGGCCGTCAAAAGACCCTTGGTTTGATAAACCGTATGAACCAGCGATTGCACAGACAAATAAGGCTGATGTGAGTTTTACTAGCAATGCGCGCAAAACGCCTATTGCGGCTTTGCTGGGTGGATTAAAGCTAGTTGATAACGCAATTCAAAAATAGTCATATTAAATAACTCTATTTTAGAATAACAGGTAGCATTACTTTAGGTTCAGGTTTGGCCTTAAAACTTAACCACTTTTTTGGGTTAAGTTTTTTAATATCACTTTGATGACTACTTTTTAAACCGATTTTTTAAGCCAACTTTCTATTTCTTTTGGTTCTAATGGTGGCGAATAAAAATAGCCTTGCACTTTTTTGCAGCCGCTGGCAATTAAAATATCTGCCTGCTGCTGATTCTCTACACCTTCTGCAACTAAATCCAAACCCAGCGCATTACCTAAAGCAACAATCGCTTTTACAATCACGCGATCTTCCTCACTATTCACCAAACCATCCACAAATGACTGGTCAATCTTGACTTCATCGACAGCCCAGCGTTTTAGATACAGCAAGGACGAATGCCCCATACCAAAATCATCCAACGATATTTCAAAGCCCGCATTTTTAATCAGGCGCATATTATTTTTAACAACATCAACCTCTTCCAGCAAGGCGTATTCGGTGATTTCGATACAGAGCATGGATGCTGCAATATTGTATTTAGCTGGAATATCAACCAGTGTTTTCATCAAATTATCTGAGCGTAAATGCCGCGCCGAAACATTAATCGACATGCGCGGCACTTTATATTTTTTATCTAGCCAAATGCGCATTTGCTTGCATGCCGCCTCTAATACCCAATCACCTATTTGATTAATCAGCGATGACTGCTCTGCGATTTTAATAAATTCTAGCGGTGGAATTAAGCCACGCTCAGGATGCCGCCAACGAATCAAAGCTTCTATGCCAACTAGCTTGTTATCGCTATTTTGCAGCTGTGGCTGATACACCAGAAACAATTGGTTTTCTTTGAGCGCATGGCGAATGCCATGTTCCATTTCCAACCACTGATGCGCGATAAAATTTAAATTAGCGGTATAAAACTCAAAGTCATTTCGCCCATTTTGTTTGGCGCGATACATGGCTAAATCTGCATAAACCAATAAAGTTTGCGTATCAGTTGTATCATCCGGGAATACGCTCACGCCAATGCTCACCGTGGAATACACTTTTTGCTGTTGGATTTCAAATGGCGTTGTAAATGCAGCAATAATGTCGCGCACCAATCGGTGACCATCTTGTGGTGATGCGCCTTCCATAATCATGACAAACTCATCGCCACCCAGCCTGCAAAGCACATCCGTGGCGCGAACGCACTCGGTAATCCGTTTGGTGACCATCATTAATAGTTGATCGCCAGCTTCGTGCCCAAGCGTATCATTCACCATTTTAAAATGGTCTAAATCAAAAAATAGCAATAAAACTTGGTTACCTTCACGCTTGGCTTTGGTCACAGCATGCTCTAAACGCTGCCTGAACATGCTGCGATTGGGCAAACCCGTTAACTCATCATGCGAGGCCAAAAACTCTAGTTTACGGCTCATGGTAATGGTTTCAGTCACATCTCGCCCTACACCGCGATAAGCAATAAAATTGCCATTGTGTGCAAATACTGGCTTGCCAGACACGCGTAGATAAACCAGCTTGCCCATTTCATCGGTAAAATGCACCACATAATCAGCAAAGCGTTTATGTGCTTGCAAGGTTTTCAACATCTCGTTAGAACTATGGCTATGACACGCTTGTGCCAAATCAGCTAAGCTGTAAAAGTTTAAACCTTTAGGACCGCCTGTTAATGCATTCATTTTTAAATGCTCGTCCGATTCCCAAAACCAGTCGGCTGAAGCTTCAGCAAAATCTCTAAAGCGCGCTTCACTTTCAAGCAGTTTTTCTTTTTCTTCACTTAACTCGATAATTTTTTTATCGAGTTTACTACGCACACGGTCTGCATGTTGTTTATCCAGCTTAAGTGGGCTACCACGATATAAGCCGCGGTTTTTAGGCAAATCAGCGGGTTGATTCTGCTGTAAAACTTCATCAATAATAGCGGTTAAGTCTGGCATTAACATGGGTTTGATTAAGAACTTAGTCGCGCCAAGCGATAAGGCAAAACGTTTGTCTTGCTCTGAAGTGTAAGTAGCGGTGTAAAAAATAATAGGGATATGCTGCATAGTTTGGTTTTGTTTAACCGCGCGGCATAAGCCGTAACCATCCATTTCGGGCATTAAAATATCCGAAATAATCAGGTCAACCAATGTTGTCTGCAAATAAGATAGCGCTTTTAAGCCGTTATCAAAGCTGGCAACGTCGTAACCTTTTGCCAACAACACGGTTTCTAATAACTGCCTAGAATTTTCATCATCTTCTACAACTAAAATTTTCACCTAGCACCTCGATTGTTATTTTTGTTATGTTTTTTTGTTAATGACTTCTTCTATTTGCTGAATCACCAACATAGGATCAATCGGTTTTTCGATATAACTGGTACACCCTGCGGCCAATAGTTTTTCGCGGTCGCCCGACATGGCGTAGGATGTCATGGCAATAATCGGCACGTGTTTACCTGCTGGATGCGCTCGAATTTGTTTTAACACTTCTAAGCCGTTAATATCAGGCAATTGTATATCT